>JAHJCI010000123.1 GCA_018813085.1 Candidatus Omnitrophota bacterium
CAAGGATTTGACGTTTATGAAAACTCTTACGAGGATGCAGAAGCGAAAATCAATAAGGTCAATAATTTCTTAAGCAATTATCGTGGTAATAAACCATTGTTTATCTGGATACATATCCTTGACCCGCACGCTCCTTATTCCCCTTGGGAAAAGTACCTTAAAATTTTTGAGAACGATAGATTATATAAAGAAAATGATAAGATATTGAAATTAAATCCCAATAAAGCTATTTCTCCTTTTACAAGCGAAGGATGTATCCCGAGGATAGTATACCATGAGGGTAAATACAACTTTAATCACTATATAGCTTGCTATGATTCAGAGATACGCAATACGGATTTTTATATAGGAAGGCTGCTTGATAGATTAGAAGAAAACACCCTTATTGTATTAAGTTCGGATCACGGAGAATTTTTAGGCGAACACGGTATATATTTCGATCACGGAGTAAATCTTTACGATGAAATGTTGCATTTGCCTTTAATTATAAAGGATAGCGATTTCTTTACGGGAGGCAAGAGGATAGAAAAAGCAGTTTCCTCTATAGATATCGTCCCTACGATTTTAAACAGGATAAACCCTGTTTGGTATTTTTTAAATAAGCATAAGCTTGAGGGAAAAGATTTAAAAAGAATAGTAGAAGGCAATGACGCGGGCAGAGGGTATGTCTATTCTTATTCCCCAAGCGAATGGAGCATTTGCGATACCAGGAAGAAGGTTAAATATATTTTTCATGAGAACACAGAAGAGGAATTATATATTTTGCCTGACGAAGATAATAATCTTATAAACGATAATACGTTACAAATTTCCCTTACCAGGGAAGAGCTTAGAAAAAGTTTAAATACCTGGCTTGAGGATTACCCAATTTACGCTGATATAAATCCTAAGAAAATAGACTTAGGTGAGGATGAACAGGAGATTCTCAGAAGCCTGGGATATCTTCAATAATAAATAGCGATAAGCATATTCAGGTTTTGTTTTTACGGATAATATGCAGAGTTTATTAAATTAAATGAGATGTTAAACTCAGTAGCGATAATTTATGGGAATGCCTATGTTTATAAAGGATGATTTTATTGACCCCGGCCTTTTTATATATTAGAATAAACAAAATAGGGTTACAAAATATCTTTTCTTTTAGTTTATCAATAGTAAGGTAATAGGGCAGGCAATGAAAACAATACCACTTATTTTAGTTCTAACAAGTTTAATTTTTGCCTTAATTGGCTGTGCTTCTTTACAGGATATCATACAGCCTACGGCTCAAGTAGAGCCTAGCTCAGGCGCTCAAGCTTTGCCGCCTTATTCCGGTCCGAAAGCACGTATTGCGGTTGCTGATTTTGATGTTAAGGCAGCTAAGGCCGGTGGCGAGATAGGTTCAGGCCTGCGCGAGATGTTGATTACTGCCCTTATCAATAGTAATAGGTTCAGTGTTGTTGAACGCCAGGTATTGGAAGCGGTAATGAAAGAACAGGAGCTTTCGATTTCCGGAGCGGCGGATCCGGCATCCAAGGTAGAGCGCGGCAAGATCAGGACCGCAGATTTGATTATTACCGCAACGGTTACCGAATTTGAACCTCAGGCTTCCGGTGGGCGTGCAGGTGTTGGCGGAGGAGGAGGCGTAGGCAGCGGGATATTAGGCGGTTTATTAGGGGGAGCTTTAAATAAAGCACACCTGGCATTGGATATATGCCTGATTGATACTTCTACTTCCGAGATTCTCGCTGCAACCCGCGTTCAAGGGCAGGCATCGGATATAAGCGGGGCGATTATGGCCGGTTTCTTTGGAGGCTGGGGTTTAGGGGCAGGCTTATCAGCTTACGCTAATACTCCGATGGAGAAAGCAATCCGTATATGTATTATTGAGGCGGTAAAATATATTGCCCAGGCTACACCGGTTAACTATTACAAACATTAAAATAGCTAATTATTAAGAATAAAGTCCTGCTGGCTGAATTTAAAGCGGAGAAGATGCTGTTATTTTAAAAGTGCCTGTGTTTTTTCCTGTCTATCCTATTAAGTTTGAACGCCCGGTATCTTTGAGGCGACATTCTGGATAATCCCCAGTTTTCATAACTAAGGCCAATGGCGGGGTTTACCCGAGATTAATTCGCCCCGCTGAGTGCGCCAAAATTAGGGTTCTTAGAGTTCGCGTTGCGATTTCAGGGATTAAATCCCCGAAATTCTTTGAATCTTTCGGGAAACTGAATTTTGCGCATCTTGAGAAGCGGGGGTCATTAAAGGAGGAAATATGTCTGGACAGATCCTTCAGGCTGTTTATTTTAATAACCGGGTTTTAGACTATTTTAACTGCCTTGCCATTTTCTTGGGAGGAGTTATTATCATTAGCCTGTTTAGAATAATTATTCTCAGGCGCATGAAACGATTAGTTAAGAAGACCGACACAACCCTGGATGATTTTCTGGTAAGGATTATCAG
>JAHJCI010000124.1 GCA_018813085.1 Candidatus Omnitrophota bacterium
ATAATTGAGCAGGGTGAATGGAGAATAATTCTTTTCAATCTCTAAATACCTGAGAAACTTATCTATATAACGCTTCATCGAATTTGCCTGTATTAGTTATCCGTTTCGGGGGCCGGGTTCTTCTCTTCGGGTTTAGGGCCCGGTCTTTTTTCTTCCGGGCCGCCGGAAGCCAGGGCTCTTACGGTATATCTGCAGCGGGGGAAATTAGAGCAGCCGTAAAACACTCCTCTCCTGGAACGCCTTTCTACCAATTCTCCGCCGCATTCGGGTTCGGGGCATTTGACTCCCGAGGATATCGATTTAGAATTCTTGCATTTAGGAAATTCCGAGCAACTTAAGAACCTTCCCCGCCTGCCCCATTTTATTACCATCGGCTTACCGCAATCCCGGCAAACCTCATCGGAATAAACTATTTCTTTTTTAATATTTTCTTGGGCAAATTCAAGATTTAACTTAAACGGAGCATAAAAATCATTCAATACCTTAAGGCGGTTAAACTGCCCCTCTTCGATCTTATCGAGTTCTTCCTCCATCTGAGCGGTAAAGGCAAGGTCAACTATGCCCGGGAAATACTCTACCAGCAAATCACAGACTTTAAATCCCAATTCCGTGGCATAGAAATAACCCTTTATCCTGCGTACATAATCGCGGTTAACAATTGTCTGGATTATCGGCGCATAAGTAGAAGGCCTGCCGATTCCCTCCTCCTCCAAAGTCTTTATTAAAGTAGCTTCTGAATAGCGGCTGGGAGGCTTGCTGAAATGCTGGCTGGGCAAAAGGCGCAATAGATTCAACTCTTCATCATTCTCTAACTCTGGCAGCACTTTTTCTTTTTTTTCCTCCTGGGGATAGATTATTGTAAACCCCGGGAATAGGAGCTCGCTGCCGGATGCTGAAAATAAATATTTATCTGCTTTGACACTTACGCTCACCACCCTATAGCGCGCCGGAGTCATCTGGCTCCCCAGGAAACGCTTGTAGATTAACTCGTATAATTTAAATTGCTCCTTGGTTAAGAACTCCTTTAAGCCTTCGGGGGTGCGCCTGATGGAAGTCGGCCTGATTGCTTCGTGCGCTTCCTGAGCAAATTTTCTTGTCTTATAGACATTCGCGCTTTGAGGTAAATATTCCTTCCCGAAATCCCTGAGGATGTATTCCCTTAGCTCAGTGAGCGCAGAAGTAGCGACATGTGTAGAGTCGGTCCTCATGTAGGTAATTAAACCTGCGGGCGCTTTCTCGCCGACCTCTATGCCCTCATATAACTGCTGAGCCGTTATCATTGTGCGCCGGGCAGTAAATTTTAACTTATTAAATGCCTCCTGCTGCATAGTGCTGGTAATAAAAGGCGCCGGCGCCCGGCGTTTCTTCTCGCTGCATTTTACTTCTGAAACCCTGAATGGATTTTTCTTGATATCTTCAAGTAAATTATCCGCCTCCTGCCTGTTATTTATCTGGGCCTTCTGGTTATCGATTTTTTGCAGTTTAGCAACAAAGCTCCTGGACTCTTGGCCTTTACCTGCTTCTTCCCTCTTTTCAAGCTCTGCCTCGATCTCCCAGTATTCCTGGGGAATAAATTTCTGGATCTGTCTTTCCCTCTCTACAATCAAACGCAGCGCCGGAGACTGCACGCGGCCGGCGCTTAAGCCCCTGCCGATCTTGCGCCATAATAACGGGCTTAAGAAATATCCGACAATACGGTCAAGAATCCTGCGCGCAAGCTGGGCTTCAATCATGTTTGAGTCAAATTCGCGCGGATTAAGAAATGCTTCCTTTATTGCCTCAGGGGTAATCTCATGAAAAATAACGCGCGAGAATTTTTTATTCTTGGTAAGCTTTCCCTTGATGTGCCAGGCAATCGCTTCCCCTTCGCGGTCAGGGTCAGTGGCAAGATAGATTTCTTCTTTTCCTGCCGCTTCTTTTTTAATCCCGCTCAATATCTTCTTCCTGGCGGCAATAACTACAAAAGAAGGCTGGAAATCCTGCTCTATATCTACGCCTAATTTTGTCTTGGGCAAGTCAATGATATGGCCCATACAAGAGGTAATCAGGTATCCCTTGCCAAGAATCTTGCCTATTGTTTTTGCCTTGGTAGGAGATTCAACGATAACTAATGATTTCTTCATGCACCCTTCTCCCGCTATATAACAGAGGCTCTATCTCCTCGATAATATCATCGACATCCTCAACAAGTTTTGCCCCTTCTTTTAATAACTGGTGGCTGCCCTTCATGGTAAAACTGTCTGCCTGGCCGGGAACGCAAAAAACTTCGCGCCCCTGCTCAAGGGCGTAAGAAGCAGTAATTAAGGCACCGCTTTTTTTGGGAGCCTCAATTACCACGACACCCAAAGACATCCCGCTGATAATACGGTTTCGCCTGGGAAAATTCTGGCGCAGTGGCACAGTACCCATGGGAAACTCAGAAATCAATCCGCCTCTTTCTGTAATTTGTTTAAAAAGTCGGGCATTCTCAGGCGGATAAACAATATCCAGGCCGCTTCCGAGGACAGCGATTGTACGGCTCTTTACCCTTAAAGCAGCCCAATGCGAAGAAGTATCTATGCCGCGCGCTCCTCCGCTTATAATCGTCAATCCGCGCTGGCCTAAACTGCTGCTGATTTTAGAAGCCATGTTCATCCCGTAGACGCTTGCCATTCTTGTTCCGACAAGGGCAATAGAAAGGCTGTCTTCGGGAAGAATATTGCCTTTTAAAAATAAAACCAGCGGCGGATCAAATATATTCCTTAAATTCTGCGGATAGGCAGAATCGCTTTGCGTAAGAATGCTTACATTATACCTTTTTATCAGGCCTAACTGTTTATCTAAATCAATCTTCTTTCGTTGCCGCACGATCTCGCAGGCGAGCGACTGCCCCAGGACAGAGGCAATATCCTTTAACGCAAGGCGCAAGATTTCCCCCGGGCTGCCGAATTTCTCTAAAAGCTTACTGCCCCTGACAGGGCCTATTTCCGGAATAAGCGCTAATTTAAGCCAATCAAGTTTTTTCTCATCTAACATAGTATTAATTTCCTATACTCTATATTTGTTTTAGATACACACAAATATCTAAAACTGAATTCAAAGTTTTATGATAAACACAGATAAAATTACTATCTGTGTGAATCTTATTTAAAATCAGCTTAAATAAAGAGAGCGATCTGTGTTAATCTATATATAATGAACAGGGGATATTATTTTTTCTCATCCAGCATATTCTAAAACTTTCTCAACTACTTCCTTAATAGTCAAATCAGAGGTATCAATATGAAAATCTGCCTGAGCGTAAAAAGGCGCGCGTTCTGCCAATAAATCATTTATCTTTTGCGCAGGGTTATCCACATTTAAAAGCGGCCTGTGGCTTTTGCCACTGGTACGGCTGATAATTACCCCTGCTTTTGCAGTAAGGCAGACCATCAACCCGCTTTCCTTGATAATCCTGATATTTTCTTTATCCAGGACAATGCCTCCGCCGCAGGCAATAACCGCTTTATTTAAAGCTGCTGCCTTGTGCAAAGCCTCTTTCTCAAGCATGCGGAAATGGGCTTCGCCTTCCTGAGCAAATATCTGGCTGATTTTCTTCTTCTCTTCCTTCTCAATCAAAGAATCCAGGTCAATAAACTGCCTGCCTGACTGCCTGGCCACCTCTTTAGCCACAACAGTCTTTCCTGTTCCCATGAACCCAACTATATATATATTCTTATCTTTCACAGGCATAGTTATACCCTCGTAACCGCTAATTCTAACACCTACTTATAGTTATGTCAACCCCGCCTTGTCTTTTCTTATGATTGTATCATAATAAAGGCAGGGTCAACCCCGCACCTTTAATATAGTTAAAACAATAGCAACCTGAATTTACACTGTGCGGGGTCAACTCCGACTTTTAAGGTAAAAGCCCCGACACTACTTAATCGGGGCTCCTTCCTTATGATGGCCGGACACAATTTACTGCTCATAAGCAGCTAACGCCAACTCATTCAAGGCCTTTCGTGCCTCTTTATCTTTTGGATAGAAAGAGTTATACCAGCGTCCGTCCTTTCCTTTTTCCTGAGGCATTGCCAGATATAATCCTTCTTTGCCCTGGACAATGCGCAACCCCCTGACAACAAAACCGTTGATTGCTATATCCACAAAGGCCTTAAGCTTGGATTCGCCATTATCAAAACGGCGCAGGCGCACCACCTCAATCTCAATCTTCCCTGCCATACCTATCACCTCCCTTCTATATTAATAGACGAAAGAAAGGTGATTTTCTCACATAAATTTTACCTCGTTAGTGGACAAAGTTCTCTAACGGGTTTATTTTATTCTTGCGCTATAATTCTTATAACCGGCCTTGATATCCCCCATTGCATCCGAGCCGAATTTATCCAGGAACGCCCGTGCAAGCTCAAAAGCAACTGCTGCTTCGGAAACTACCCCTGCTGCCTCCACTACACAGATATCAGAGCGCTCAATGCTTGCCTTGGTTGTTTGCTTTGTTTTAATATTTACTGAATCCAGAGGCGCAAGCAGGGTAGCGATAGGTTTCATGCAGGCGCGCAAAATTATATCCTCGCCGTTAGAAACTCCTCCTTCAATGCCTCCGGCATTATTAGTCTTACGAAAAATCCCTTTGGACTTAGCGTAATAAACCGCATCATGAACATCCGAGCCGAATTTATCGGCATAAGCAAAACCTAAGCCGATTTCAACTGCCTTGATCCCCGGGATAGACATTATTGCCTGAGCAAGGCAACCATCCAGGCGCCTATCCGACTGCGCATAGCTTCCCAGGCCGGGAATTACTCCCTTTGCCATAACCTCGAAAATTCCGCCGATGGTATCTTTTCTCTTTCTTGCCTCATCTATACGGCTGTGCCTGTCTTTTCTTCCGCCGATACTCACTATCCGGCTGAGTATTTTAATCTTGAATTCCTGCAGAAAAATTTTGCATACTGCCCCCACTGCAACCCTTATTGCCGTCTCCCTGGCAGAAGCGCGCTCAAGCACATTGCGGATATCAGAGAAATCATATTTAAGCGCTCCGGCTAAATCCGCGTGCCCGGGCCGCGCTCCCAGTACGATCGGCAATTTCTCGATGCTTGAATCGAGGTTTTTAATACAGATACCTATAGGGCTACCCAGGCTAATGCCATTTTTTAATCCGGATATAATCCGCGCTTCATCCTTTTCAATCTTCATCCTCTCGCCGCGGCCATATCCCTTCTGCCTTCTCTTTAATTCATTATTTATCGCATTCAGCTTGACTTTAAGCCCGGCAGGTACACCTTCCAAAATTGCCATTAAGGCTTCCCCGTGTGATTCACCGGCGGTCAAATAACGCAACATAATCAACTACCTCCTTTATTTATTTTTCCAGAGCCCTCTTTTATTCATCCGCGCCTCCTGATGAAGCGCGCGGAATAAATCCGTATATTTTACGTTCGGCGGGATAGTCAAAAGCGATGCATACCCTTGTTTTACTATCTCGGCATTAATGAATGTATTGTCCTTTAAATAAACATAACCCAGAAGCCTGCCGTATTTATCGTATCTTTCAGCATCAAATTCAATACGCACCCTTTTTCCTTCAACCAGGCTACGGGTGAATTGATAAGACTCTCTGCCTAAGGCCATTATTGACTGAATGTCAGTCTTGCTTTTCTGCGCGTCATAAAACAGCTTATCGCTTTCATGCATCTCAGGCGTATCAATACCGATCAGACGGACTTTCTGCCTACCAGAAAGCACAAGCGTATCGCCATCAACTACTCGCGTGACCAGAACAGAATCATAACTGCTCGGCGACGAAACAGCAGCAA
>JAHJCI010000125.1 GCA_018813085.1 Candidatus Omnitrophota bacterium
ATTGTCAACTGAGAAGCGGGATCAAAGCATTCGACCAATAAACACTTCATCCCTGCCCTGGCCGCATACAGGCCTGCGCTAAAACCACCCGGGCCGCTACCGATAATAATAATGTCGTAATCTACCTTTTGCATGCCCCTATTATATCATGAATCCGTTTCTTCCCGGGTTTTTAATAACCCAGAGAAGAAGCAACCTCTTTAACAGAAATAAACATGGGAGAATCTTCCTGAATCTCAAACAGTGATTTACCTTGAAGATTAAATTCTTCAATGCTGCGGTCATATTCTATTTTACCGATATATTTAAATTCATCATTGCCTTCGAGCAGTCCGATAAACTCATCACGAAAACGAAAATTTCCCAGAAGATAAAAGTTGCTGAATTTAATCTTGATCTCTGTCATAATTTTACGGGCCCGCTTCAAATTCTGGAAAGCCTTCTGCGTGGGGTCAAGAATCGCAAATAGATCATCAATCGATGAAGTTAACCTCCTGTTCAAATGCTCCAACCCGGAAGGAGAATCAATTAAAACATAACTGTAGTTTTTCTCTAGCCCGGATATAAAGCCCTTTAGTATATTATTCGCCTGGCAATAACAACCCTCAGCCCATTTTGTGCCTAATGACAATAAATCAAAACCATCCCCTTCGTAAAGGGCCCTCTGATTAATCAGGTATTCTATTTTCTGCTGCAGGCTGAAGGATTTCATCTTTTCCTCAATCTTGCCGTAACGCAGATCAAACAATAAATCAGAAATCGTATTTATTTGCAATTGACCCAGGTTAAGGCCCAGTAGATCTGCCAGGTTCTGATCGCAATCTGCGTCAATAAGCAGTATTGAGCCCCTCTTGCGGCTTTTAAGGTATTTAGCCATCAAAGCTATAAAACTGCTTTTACCTACCCCACCCCTGCCTAGAGCAACGATTTTTTTCATTTTAAAAGCGATAAAATTTCCCTGTGAATCTTTCCGTTAGAAGCAATATACCCTTTGCTGTTAATACCCCACTTATTACCCTTAAGGTCGGTAACCCGGCCGCCTGCTTCTTCGACCAAAAGCAGCCCAGCGGCAAAATCCCAAACCTTATCGTTATATTCTACCTCTAGCTCTGCTTTGCCCTCGGCAACATAAGAAAGCCCGCGCACGGTCGAACCGAACATACGCAGATTAAATACCTTATCAACAAGATTGCTCATACCCTTAAGCATCCTGACTTTCTGATAACGAAGGCTGCTATCGAATATCAATGTAGCCTGTTTTATATTCCTTGCGGAAACAGAAATAGGCTTACTATTAAGATAAGCCCCTTTTTTCTTTTGCGCCCAATATAATTCCTCATCCCGCGGCATATATATTACGCCAAGAACTACCTCATCCTTGTATGCTAAAGCAATGGAAGTGCCGAATATATTAATATTATGAATGTAATTATGCGTTCCGTCCATAGGGTCAACAATCCACTTGTAATCCGATATTCGTTGGCGGGAATTCTCTTCTGATATGATGCTGTCGCAGGGAAAATTTTTTATAATCTGGTTTTTTATTATGCTTTCTGCGGCAAGGTCAATATCTGTGACCATATCCCTGTCGCCCTTAGATTTAATTTTATTTATATGGCCGAATCTGTCCAGGAGCAGCTTGCCTGCCTGCCTGGCTGCGGCAAGAGCAATTTTCTTTCTTAGAGAAAGCTCAGCTAAATTGCCCATTAACGCCCCCTTTTTTGGTAAGTTTCTATGAATTTATCGAACGAACGGTCATAAGCCTTCTCAACATCATCTGGAAAAAAGCAAGCAGGCATCTGCCGGCTCAAGAGATGATATTGAATGCATTCACAGCAGGCGCCCTTTCTTGAGCAAGGTTCATAAGTACAGCTACACCTGGATTTGTTTTGCTTAATCTTACATTCCATTGTTACGCTCCTTCAAAGATTATTACACTGCCGCTTTTCTTCTTTTTAATGTCTCTTTCTTATTAAGAGGCTTGATCTGTTTGGATTTAGAGTCATAAACAGAGATGAAATTCATACCGGAAAAATATTTCTTAATCCTGCTGATTTCTTTACTTGATAACGGCTTAACTCTAGAAGCGCGCCTAGGAGTATTTATCTGAATCTCATCGGGGTTAATTTCCCTGGCTAATTCGGCTATTTCCCCTGCCTGCTGCTTATTCTCTTTTACAAACATCAACTGTAAGGCTAACTTCCCCCTAAAGCCCTTTTTAAAACTTTTTATCCCTTTAATAATTGTTTTAAAAGTTACTGCCTTTGCGGGCTTATTGATTTTCTCTAAGGACGCCTGAGAATAGGCATCTAACTTCACCACTACCAGGTCAGCATAAGACAGGGCCTTTTGAATATTTTTATTATTTATAAGTGCGGCGTTAGTCAAAACGCAGACTGGAGCTATATTCAACTTCTTGACTGCTTTAATAGCTCCTGATAGGTTCCCTGCCAGCGTTGATTCCCCGCTGCCTGAGAAGGTAATATAATCCAAGTTCAAACTCGGCAGCTTGTTTAACTCCCTGATAATTTCTGAGGTTTTAACGTATATCTTCGGCTGGCTGACATAACCAGAATTACTTCCCAGCTGGCAATAGATACAGTCAAAATTACAAACCTTCTTATTGCAGGACAATAAGTCAATACCTAAAGACCTGCCCAGCCGCCAGGAATAAACCGGACCGTATATGTACTTAAACTTTTTGCTTAGCACTGTCTATCTTAAATAAGGCTTTATCTTTTTCTCTAATAAAGACTTGTCTACGGCTCCCACAACCTGCTCCATTACCTTGCCTTGCTTGAAAATACTAAGCGTAGGAATGCTCATGATTCCGTAATCTGAGGCTGTACGAGAGGCCTCATCTACATTCACCTTACAAACCTTCAATTTGCCTTTGTACTCTTTTGCTATTTCACTAACGGTAGGAGCGATCATTTTGCAGGGGCCGCACCAGGTAGCCCAGAAATCAACTAAGACAGGAACATCTGAATCCAGGACCTCCTGCTTAAAGTTAGCGTCATTAACCGTAATCTCCATTTAGATTACTCCTTTCTTTAAATGAACGCAGAATGTTAAACTTATAGATTTACTAAAAAGTGAGTATTGTTATTTTAATAGATAAAAGCTGCGGGGTCAATATATTTAGGAAAGGTGCTGCAAAGATAAAGGAACTTCCAGGCTATGTTCTTGCGTAAGGCGGGAGTCTGCGAGAATACGCCTTGCCTCTCCATCGGCAACAATCTTTCCATTATCCAAGACAACTACTCTGGTGCATAATTCTAATATTAGCTCTAAATCGTGCCCGGCAATAATCTTGGTAATAGGCAGTCTTTTTAATAATTCCATCAAATGCCTGCGAGCGGCAGGGTCTAAATTTGCCGAAGGTTCATCCAAGACCAGAATCTCCGGCTTCATTGAAATTACCGTAGCAATAGACACCCTTTTCTTCTCACCTAAGCTTAAGTGATGAGAAAGTTGGCCGGACTTATCAAATAACCCTACCTCTTCAAGCGCCTGCAGTGTCTCTTTTTTTATTCTCTCTTTATCCCAACCCAGGTTAGACGGGCCAAAACTTACATCTTCATAAACCGTAGGCATGAACAACTGATCTTCCGGCTCCTGAAAAACAAACCCTACGGATTTTCTGATCTGTTTGAGGTTAACCTTATTTACCTCTAATCCTAAAACCTTTATTTTGCTTAAGCCGTTGCCCATGAACAAGCCGTTAAAATGTAAAAGCAGCGTAGTCTTCCCTGCTCCGTTAGGCCCGATAACTCCTAATGTTTCGCCTTCAAGAATATCCAGATCTATGCCTTCTAAAACATTATTGCCGTCCGGATAAGAATAACTCAAATTTTTTACCTGAATAATCTTCTCCATGCATTTACTCCTGGCTATTATTATAACCTCTGGCGCACATTGCCAAATATACCCGTTCTGCGCGTTCATATGTATGGATAAAAATACTGCCTGCCATATTGGCGGTAGATTTCAATGCCTGCCAACCTTGCATTCCGGCGCTACGCGCATCCAGCGCCCTCTTTTTCCGCAATATTTGGTCTTCTAATACAAACAGGTAACGGTACATAAAAGAAAGCAGCATTATGATTAATTGCGGAACCTTAAGGCCATTTAATGCATCAAGTAACTTACTAAACCGGGTAGTCTGTATAAGTAGGATAAGGCTCAATATAATTAACGCCGCCCTTATAAGGCAGCTTGTGAAAATCACCCAGCCGTTTTTATGAATAAAAGGTATTGAAATCGCAACCAGAATAAGAAAAGGCAAAATAGTCGCCATGCGCTTTAATAAAAACAACAACGGAATCCTGGATAGAAAAATCAATAAGGCAAGAAGCAATCCATAAATCCAGAATAGACTGCTTAATTGAATGGGGGTAACAGCAATCAAAAAGACAAAGCTTAAGCAAAATATAATCTTAAATTTTATTGGCAGACGGCTAAGAGGCGTATCCAAATCCGCAAACTTATCGCTAAAGCTATGATGCATTTTTTTTCCTTAAGAGATAACCCAGTCCGGATGCCAGAACAAAAAGCATTAATGTGCCGGTTAGTCCGGCAACTGAAGTGGCAATCCTTTGATTATCTATCCCCGGCCAGGCATAGTCAGGTATCGGGCTCGATATTGCCGGCTTGATATCAGCCATATGAATAAAGCCTTTGTCTTCTGCTACCCTTTCTAGCCCATCCGGCCATGGTGAAGCAAGCGGTGAAATGAAAACCGCTAATAATAAAGCAACTAATAATCCGCCGAGTAATATTCTTTTATCCATATCTAACCTCCTTCAATGAACAGATGATTTACGCAGTGTAAGCGACGTAAATCATAGGACGAAGTCCGTCTGCGAATTAATCCCGATAGCAAAACACTTCCCCCGTGAAATGGGCACCCAGAAATTTCAAAGAAATTTCGGGTACTTAGTCCTTGAAATGCTATGCATTTCTAAGGGAAGCATTTCCGGGACTTAGTCCCTGAAATCGCAAAGCGATTTCTAGGGGGAAAATTTATTCTAAATTTTCTCGTTGCTATCGGGACAAATTCAGCCAGAGACTTACGAGCGCTTGCGCTCCGTAAGTCTCGGCTTCATTTTGAAATGAAATCTAAAGATAAAGATTCTAAATCTAAAAAGCAAAGCGTTGCCTTCCCTAAGGCGAAGGTGGCAGTTAAAAAAACCAAGGCAGCTTTAAAGAAGGCGGTTAAGGCTAAGCCGGTTAAAAAGCAGCCTTCAGAAAAAGTTGTTTCTCTGAAGGCGGCTGGGGTGGTTAAGGCCAGGAAGAAAACAGAGAAGGTTCATAAGCCTAACCTTCCGGAGGTTATTAAGCAGGAAGAAATCAAGCAGGAATCCGCGCCTGTTATTTCATCCGAACCTCTTGTTTTAGCCCGCGCTGCTGAAAGCGCAACCAAGGCAGAACAAGAGCCAGCGCCCAAGATACCTCCTTCCGTAGAAATCGAAGAAAAAATTCCCGAAGGCAAAGAATTAGAACTGAATTTTCCCGTCTCTGTTAAGGATTTAGCAGTTAATCTGCAGCTTAAACCCTCGCAATTAATTCAGGATTTGATGCGGAGAAATATTTTTGTTACTATTAACCAGCAGTTATCTCAAGAGGTTGCCAGGGATATTTGCGCCAAATACGGCTTCAGGTTAAAGTTTACTCCTGATAGAGAAGAGCAGCTCTTAAGCGCCTACCTGAATAAGGATGACCCTGCGTCTTTGAAATTACGCTCTCCCGTAGTTACCTTTATGGGGCATGTTGACCATGGCAAAACTTCCCTCCTGGATATTATCAGGAAAACCAATATTGCCGATGGCGAACACGGAGGAATAACGCAGCATATAGGCGCCTATGAAGTTGTTTTACCTAAGGGCAAGATTACTTTTTTAGACACCCCCGGACATGAAGCATTTACGGCAATGCGTTTACACGGAGCGCATATAACCGATATTGTCGTATTGGTAGTAGCTGCCGATGACGGAGTTATGCCGCAGACAGTTGAGGCAATTGACCATGCAAGGGCTGCAGGAGTCCCGATTATAGTTGCAATAAACAAAGTCGACAAAGCGCAGGCTGATCTGGACCGTGTTAAGAGACAACTCAGCAAATTAGATTTAGCGCCCGAAGAGTGGCAGGGTAAGACTATTACTATAGAGGTTTCGGCAAAGACAGGCAAGGGCGTTGATGAATTACTGGAACTGATTCTACTGGAAGCAGATATGCTGGAGTTGAAAGCAAATTACCAAAAACCGGCAATCGGAGTCGTAATTGAATCCAGGCGCGATAAAAATCGCGGCCCGCTGGCTACGCTTCTGGTTGAAAACGGAACTTTACGTTTAAACGATCTTTTTGTTTGCGGATTGACTTATGCCAAGGTGAAGGCAATGTTCAATGACCGCGGGCAGAAGATTCAGGAGGCATTTCCGGGAACGCCGGTTGAGATTCTGGGCTTGTCTGGGCTGCCGGAAGCAGGAGAGCGATTTTTTGTTATTGCCGATGAGAAACAGCTGCGTGAGGTTACTACTCTCAGGCAGGACAAAGAAAAAAAACGCCGCTTGCAGCCGGTAAAAAGAATATCGCTTGAAGATTTACATTCGCAAATTCAGCAGGGAGCGATCAAGGAGTTGAAGATAATTATCAAGGCCGACGTTAGCGGCTCTTTAGAGGCAGTACGCGATTCCCTGACTAAACTGGAAGTTTCTGAAGTAAAGTTTCAGGTTATACATGCTGGCATTGGTTCGATTAATGCTTCCGATGCTATGCTGGCTAACGTTACAAATGCGCTTATCTTGGGTTTTCACGTCCAGCCTGACGAAAGGGCAAAACAGATCATCGAGCAGGAAAATATAGAAGTCAGGACTTATAACATAATATACGAATTAATCAAAGAGATAAGAAGCGCATTAGAGGGTTTACTTGAGCCAAAAATAAAGAAGGTGTTTCTGGGCAGCGCCCAGGTGCGTAAGGTATTCAAGCTTTCCCGTTCCGGAATAGTGGCGGGCTGTTTTGTAACTAAGGGCAAAATTATGCGCTCTGCCTCGCTTTCTTTAGTAAGAAACGCTGAGGTTATTTTTGAGGGCAAAATCTCAAACCTTAAGCGTTTTAAAGATGATGTAAAAGAGATAGCAGAAGGATTCGAATGCGGAATCTCTCTGGAGGGTTTTCATGATTACCAGGAAGGCGATATATTCGAGGCATACGATATTCAGAAAATCGCCAGGAAACTTGGTTAATTGGTGAGTAGTTAGTTAGTGAGTGGACAATTACAGTAATTAACTAATTAACCAGTTAACCAATTAAGTAATTAACCAGTTAACCAAATGAGTTCGAAAGATAGCCGTATTCTAAGCGGAATGCGCCCGACAGGTAAGTTACACCTTGGGCATTTAGTCGGGGCATTGGATAACTGGGTCAGGCTACAGGAAGATAATCAATGTTTTTTTATGGTTGCCGATTGGCATGCGCTTATGAGCGAATACGAATGCCCTTCGGTGGTATCGGAATCAACCTTTGATAATCTGATAGATTGGCTGGCCGCAGGTATTGACCCGGCTAAGTCAATTATTTTCATTCAATCCGAGGTAAAAGAGCATCTTGATTTATACATGCTGTTTTCCTGTCTTACGCCCCTGGGTTGGCTTGAGCGTTGTCCTACCTACAAAGAACAGCTCAGGCAGCTTTCAGACCGTAATGTCAAGACTTACGGGTTCCTGGGCTATCCCGTTTTACAGGCAGCAGATATACTTTTATATAAGGCAAATAAAGTTCCCGTAGGCGAAGATCAGCTACCCCATCTGGAACTTACCCGCGAAATTGCCCGGCGCGTCAACGGAATGTATAAGAAAGATATTTTTCCTGACCCCCAGGCCCTGCTTACCGAATCACCGCGCCTCTTAGGATTGGATAACCGCAAGATGAGCAAGAGTTTTAATAATTCAGTCAACCTCTCTGATACTGCCGATAGCGTCAGAAAAAAGATTCAGAATATGATTACCGACCCGAAAAGGATAAAGCTTGGCGATCCCGGGCATCCCAAGGAATGTAATGTGTTTAGTTATTATAAGGTTTTTCTCCGGCAGAGAGAAAAAGAAGCATTCACCTGGTGCACTGATGCCCAAAAGGGTTGTATTGAATGTAAAACTATACTGGCCGAAGCCTTGATAGAAAAGATAAGCCTTCATCAGGAAAAAAGGAAAAAGTGGACTAAGGACAAGGCAGGGCTTGAGCAGATAATCAAAGATGGTCGCCTGAGGGCTTCTCAATTTGCTGGCCAGACTCTAAAAGAGCTTAAGCAGGCAATGGGGATATTATAAAGGGCGCAGATAAGCAATGGGTTATAAAATTAAATTAGATATATTCGAAGGCCCTCTGGATTTACTGCTTTATTTTGTCAAGAAAGACCACCTTAATATCTATGATATACCTATTTCCAAGGTGACGGAGCAATATTTGGCCTATTTGGAATTGATGCGCCTTTTGGATTTAAATATTGCGGGAGAGTTTCTGGTGATGGCCGCTACCCTTATGCAGATTAAATCCAGGATGTTGCTTCCGCGCGATGAAGGAGCCCAGCAGGAAGAAGAAGAGATGGACCCGCGGGAAGAGCTGGTCCAGAGATTATTGGAATACCAGCGTTTTAAAGAAATTGCCACTGAATTAAGGCAA
>JAHJCI010000126.1 GCA_018813085.1 Candidatus Omnitrophota bacterium
CGTTAATGGATCTCTTTTATAAATATTCATTATTGCCTGGCGGGCAAACTCAGATTCCATGGCGGTATTCAAAAATTCTATCCATTTCAATTCCCTGTCGTTAAGAAATTCGCAAAGTGCAGCGTTGACCTTTATTTCTATTTCCTCTGGAGTGTCAACATTTAAAGCCGCTGACCTGCTGTCGTAATGCCTCATCCTCCTGGAATTAATGCCCGGGAAAGCGAAGAAATCGTTATCTAAGCCGGTAATCTCCGTATGGGCGTATTTATAGAAGGCGCGCGCCTTGCTTCCCGATGCAGGGCTTGTGTCTAAGCTGCCCCTTCTTACTGAGCCATCCTTATAGTTGGATTCAAATTGTTTGATATAAGCGGCTATTGAATCAATATCCCAGATAATTTCAGAATGTATATTCTGGCGAATAAACATGGATAGTCCTGTTTTTAAGATATCCGTATTGCCTAATATGGCTAATATTTTATTACGCAGATACTTGTAGCTACCTTCATCTTCTTCGGCAGAAAAATAATTCTCATACAACCCAGAGGTTAACGCCTCTGCTTCCTCTAAAGCGCCAGAGTTGAGTTTCTCTTTTACCAGTGCCATTTTTTCTTTTATCTCGGAATTTCTTATATATAAATATATGGATTCCAGCCTTTTGTTTACGCCCTCTCTGATAGCCTCGATTTTATACAATCTTGCCCTGATATTATCTATAGACCTTTTCAATTCTTTTACTGCCGCATCAATATTGCCTTCTTTTAATTTAGCCAATGCAAACTGCAAATTTTCGCTGGCAAGGCGCTTGGCTTCTACGGAACCTCTTTTTGCCCAGGCGAATGAATCCTTTAAAGACCTCTCTATTTCCTGGTAAATATAAACAGGCAGTTTCTTCCTGTATTCGGATAACCTCTCATAACAATATTCCATGTTGCCTAAATGATGCAGGATAGTTTCATAATCTATCTCCTGGCTAGACAAAGTATGAATCTGGCCTCTTAAAGCTGCTGGCCAGCCTTCATACGGGATATCCCGCCATTGCCTTTCCTTAGTTTGTGTTCCGTCAGCGAGCATAATCGTAACCCACCTTTGCTGGCGCACTGCGACCCTGCCTGCCAGAGCCACTTCTTCTGATGGGTATACAGAAATATCCAAATCTTTATATAAAAATGTCTCAACAGGCCTGCCAAAATAACCGACAGTCTTAATCTTTCGGATAAGCTCTTTATCTGAATCCCTGCGGCGCTGCCAGCCGTATTCAATAGAAATTCTCCTGGCAGTTGACCTTGCCCCCCTGGTTGAATTTATTGCCGCTATCAACCGCCTGCGGTTGGATTTGGAAATGTTAAGCCAATACGATATAAGCCGTAATTGAATTTTAAAACGCATTACAAGCAGCTTAATAATTTCCCTGTTTAACCCTCTTAATGGCTCTTTATCCCTTGCCTGATAAGCTTTATTAAACCTCATTTCATAACTGCGAATCCTTCTGCGCAGTTTTTCTGACTGAACAGCCAGGGGCAGGCTTAAGAGCTGACTATCTTCTTCAACTACGCTTATCTTTGATGAAATCTTTGCTAACTCTTCAACCCAGGGCTGAAGCGCCTCCTGATAAGCCAGCCTTATTTTCCGCTCAATCCGGTAAAGCATGTCCGCATAAGCATTAAATCTTACTTCTTCTTCTCTGCGATCCTGGCGAATTGGCTTCGCAGATATTTCATCATCGGGCACGCCGCCGTTGGTTTCCAAAGCTTGGTTATAAAACCGCATTTTTCTCCTGCCGAAAAGCAGGGGGTCGAGAACCGAGCTTCTTTCATTTTGATTGCTAAAGTAGCTGCTTATCCTGTTTCTTGGTAATTGCGGAAAGCCACCACCACTATCTTTATTCCTTCCTAATACCCTCTTATGCCAGGGGTTATCCGGTAAAGATTCAATATAGCTTTCCAGCCAATCTATTTTAGAAGGATTCAAGCGGTAACTGATCTGCCCGCCTACGAACAACTTATCATCTTCCAATAACCGGATAAGCCTCTTTTTTAATTTCATCTGGCCTGCTGAATCCGATAAGTTCCACAAACGCAGATAAGATGATTTCTTCTTTATTGAGCTCGCGTTACTTGCCTTAAGCACTAATTTAATAACCCGGTTATCGGCACTCTCTACTTCAAAGAAAGGCTGCTCTAAATCCAGCGCAGCCTTTCTTTGAATAAAGGTTACGCTGGAATCGCGTTTGGAGATAATATTCTTAACTAACCCTTTATTGAATTCGCTAATTTCAAAATTTTTCAAGAGGCTTATAACCTCAGGGCTGCTTTGGCCCGCTCCTGATAAATCCGTCATTACTGCAGTAGCTTCCAGTCCGGAAATATCCCCAGTTTTTGCCAAGGCATCCTTTAGCCTGATATTTGTCAAAAGCTTTGCCAGGGATATTCCTATATCCTTGCTTTGATAACCCGTTTCCACTTTTAATTTAGCTAAAAATGGTTTTCCTTGTTCATCAAAACCCAGCCTTGCCTCAGCAATAATTTCTTCCCCTTTATATAGTAAGTAATCGTATCTGTCTTTATTTGACCGGCTTAAAGCTATGTCTAATTTATACTCCCTTCCTGTTGTTGAACATATTAAGATCTCACCTCTATATTCTTCTTTATCGCCCCTGTTCTTCTTGTTGCCAAAGCGGTATTTATCTCCTATCACCTTTTGCGCGTCAGGTTTTAAATCTTCTCCTTGAATGGCTGCTGCAAAGGGTAGAATAAATCCGGCAACTAATGCCGGATTTGAGGCCTCCCCTACCTGTAATGCCTGCCAGATAATCGCGGATACAACCAAGAGAGGAATGACAAGAAAACTGCCCATTTGCCTAATCTTGTCTATCTGTTGATTAATCTTGCGGATAAGTGGATAATGGAGGCTTCCCTTCTGTGTTACATTCACCCAATTATCCAAAGAGGCATATACCTGCTCGGAAACGATATTTGCCTCGAGAGAAATATCCAGAATCTTCATTCCTTTAAGCAACGCTTCGTCTTTTGTAATATCAAACTCTATCCATTCGCCATTTAGATAAACTTCCACAAACGTATAATCGAAATAAGAAACCAAAGATTTAAGCCTCGATAGTGATAATTTGCCTGCGATATAATCAGTAATATCTGCCCTTTCTCTTTTGATTCTTTTTATATTGAATCTTGCGGGGATGCCGATTGCCCTATGCAAAGCCACGGAAAGATTGGCTTTCCCTGTATGCCATCCCTCTTTTTTCTCTAATACTTCCGATGCTAAAACGTCCCATCCGTCACGAATAAAATCAATTTCGTTCTGAACAAAATCGTTTATTATCAGTGATTTTATCACCTGGTCTTCAATACCCCGGGTCAGCTCAGTTGCTTTTTGTATTATTAAAGGATTGCCGCTATCGCAAAGCTGTGTAGCGGTTAAATATTCCTTAATATTAGGATTCTTTAAAGGAGTGAAAAATCTGTGGGATGCGGCAGGTGTATTATTGGAAAGAAGCTGCATTTTCTTCTGCCAGATAATAACTGCCCGGGTAACTGCTATTAATTCATCTGCCTCTTGATTGCCGGATTCCAGCCTCACGTCTAAAATAACATCTCTGGCTATCCGGCGCATGAGTTCTAATTTTCTGCGGTCATCGTAATTCAATTTCTCCGTAAGGCGGGACTCTATCTGCTTTAATAG
This sequence comes from Candidatus Omnitrophota bacterium, assembly GCA_018813085.1. Lineage (GTDB taxonomy): Bacteria > Omnitrophota > Gorgyraeia > Gygaellales > JAHJCI01 > JAHJCI01. Next base: position 3,697 of record JAHJCI010000126.1, read on the forward strand.
TGTATACAGGATGTAATCTTGAGGATATGAAACGCGGAAAAGAGAAACCAGGAATTCCGGAGGAGCGCGTATGCCGCCTGCTAAAGCCTGGCAGTAAAGTTCACATACAAACTCTTTTCTTTCCTGAAAGCCGGCTTTTGGATGCCGCAGAACCCATGCCTGCAGCTTCTTATGGTATACAACTATGCGTTGCTGAATCAGCTTTCCCCTATTCTGCAGCCGGTTAGCTTCATCCAGGCTATTTAATCTTAACCTCACCAATAAACCGGCGGATATTTTTATTGCTTTTGTCCTGATCTCCAGTTGCTTTAGTCTTTCTTGTATATCGCGGCCCGGCCTGACTAATAACTGCTCGGCGGCAACAGAATAGGCTAGTAGTAGTTTCTCCAATGCATATTTCAGCTGCCCATTCCTTAACATAGCATCCTTGAAGGTATCAAAATTATTGAACAGTTTTGTTAAAACCTCTAGTTTCACGCTTAAGCTAGCGTTTTCTATAAGATACACAGCCTCCTGGATAAATCGATCAAATTCTTTCAGGGCAACATAATAGCTCATCAGTATATAATGCGCATCCGCATTTTCCGGCTCTTCGGATAAAACTGCATACGCCTCTTTCCTTGCTTCCTCAAACATATGAAATTCTAAATAAATCCAGCCCAGCTTCAAGGTCCCTTCCAAAGACTGGGTTAAGCCGCGTATGGGCTCAAATGACTCAAAAGTTAAATTTTCTCTTAGGCAAAACTCGGTAAACATCACAAGGAGTTCTAAATCTCCCTGATTGAATCTCAATACTTCTTTAAAGGAGCCGATTACATTCTTAGGGTAATTCATTTCTCTTGAATGCTTCAATGTTTCATAGATCTCTACCAGCTTCATATAAGCCAATTTTAAATTGTGCCTTGCTGCCTCCTTATATGTAGGTCCGTAATTTTCGCTTTCAATTATATCTCTATAACCATAAACTACTTTCCCATTACCCAGGCTAGTCCCCCAAATGGCATCCTTACAATACTCCAAAGCCTGCAGATATGCTTCTACGTTGTTATTCTGCACAAGAAGATTGTTTGCCATAGCTAAAAATCCGTTGGCAGCATCAAGCGGGCCGGGCGTTCCCGGTCCGGTGCCGGGAGAACGCAGCTGATCATCTTCAAAAGATACTTCCTGCTGCCAACCTAAATCTACCAAGGCCTTAACGAATATCTCCTCTTGAGGGTAGAGTCGGATGAGCTGCAATAATGCCTTAATCAAGGCTTCATCATTTATTCGCTGCTTTAAACCTAATGAATTTTTAATCAACCATTTAGCTACATTTCTCTTCTCTGTTAACGGCGCATTACACAGCAAATAGTTAACTTCGGTCTTTACCCGCTCAAACTCGCCTAATCCCATATAAGCAGCAATCATTACCCAATGGGCTTGCACATTTCTCAGGTTCTCTTTTAGCACTGCTATGGCTTTATCCCTTGCCTCTTCGTACATCTTGAGTTCCAAATAGACCTCTGTCAGAGCTAAGGTTCCTTCTAAACTGCCTTCTAAATAGCATGATTCCTCTGTCAATAATTCTTCTAACCTTGTTTGCATAGAAGGTAAAATCTCATAATATGAATGCTTATACAACAGCCATAATTTAAATATTCCTTTATGAGTAGGGATATTGTGAGGCTCAATATCCAAAGCCTGTTGATACGAACGATAGGCACTAGAAAGATATCCGGATGTCCTTGCTCTTGAGAATATTTCCAGGTATGTATCTCCTATGCGTAAGTATGCCTGGATTAGATTCCTGCGCGCTGCCTCCTTATATTCGCGGCCAAACTCGCCAGAAACAATATCCCGGTAGCCAAATATCAGTTTCTCTCCGTCGTAATAGCCGCCAACAGCAAACAGGTAATGCTTAATTGCTTCATCGTATTGCCTTTTCTCTCGGTACTCCTCTGCTAATTTAAAGAACTTATTTGCTGGCTCTAACAGACTACCCGCTCCCGGACCTCTACCCGGCTCAAGAGGGAATTCGGATTCCATTTCTTCATTTTGCAGGAAGGAATTATCAATCCCTCCTGGGTTTATACTAAATAAATTGTAAGAAGAAAATTTCTTTCCTAAAATATTCTCTCTTATCGGATGAGGAACAAGCTCAGAAACCTTTATTACTGCAACCCCCACCACCTCATCTGTGCCACCATAGTAGACAAGTAACTCATCATCTTTATCAAGAATCTCATTTGAATCCTTATATCTGGGTACTGCACCGCAGGTAAAGACAACATTGGGAACCCATCCATAAACTTCATAATCCTCCTCTGGTTCAAGTATGGGTTGGGGTGAACGATAGATTATCTTTCCAGGATCATTAAGATCAGTTAAAAATACACCCAACATATATGTCCCTTTACCATTTCTTATTCCTATTCCATGATAAATATGAAGCCATCCATATTTTGTCTTAATCGGCGGTACTCCTGCGCCTATCTTCTCGCTATCCCACATTCCCGGTCTAGCTCTCATAAGCGTCTCTCCCACGCTGAGACCAGAAACCTTTAGCCTATCCGTATAGAGGATTTGCATATCAGAGGGAACGCGATGGATTAAGGCAAATTTTCCATCAATAAGTTCAGGGAATAGATTTAAAAATTTCTCCTGACCTGGCACTGTATATAGCGGGAATAGGACTGCATCCTTGTCATCCAAAGCACTAAACACTGGGCCATTTCTTACCCATAATCTTTTCCATTCCTCATAGGATTTAAACTCTCCTACTGCCTTCAAGAAATCATCTACCTTAATCTTGGCTAAAGCCATCTGGACAATATCCCCATAAGCAGTATAGGTCATATA
>JAHJCI010000127.1 GCA_018813085.1 Candidatus Omnitrophota bacterium
GAAGATGCTGCGGCTAATATTGCCGAAGCAAAGAAGCTAAGCGAACAATTAAGCCGGATTAAGAGTGTAAGCAGTAAAGAGGTATCCGGTTACAATACGGAAATCGATAAACTGCGTCAAGCTGTAGCTCTCAAGGATAAAGAGATAGCCGCACTCAGCGAAGAATTGCGTATTAACAGGGAAGGGGTGCGTGAGAGTGAAGAACTACTGGAGAAGGAATTGTTGGATTATAAAGCAAGCCTGGATGAGATACGGGAAGAAATGAAAACAAAAAAATAAAACGCGATTATAAATGTATTTTCGTCCCAAAAAATATTTAGGACAGAATTTTCTCATAGATAATAATATACAGAGAAAAATCGTCGATGCCTGCGGGATTACTCCCGGGGATACGGTCCTGGAGGTAGGCGCAGGCAGGGGAGAATTGACCAAACTGCTGGCTCTGAAAACAGATAAAGTATTTGCTTTAGAAATCGACAGGAATTTATCTTCCATCTTGCAGGATAACCTCTCGGCATTACCGCAGGTCAAGGTTATAAATCAGGACGTCCTGCAGTTCAATCTCTTAAATTTTTTTAAGCAGAGCAACAGGATTAAGGTGGTAGGAAATTTGCCGTATTATATCACTACCCCGATTATCGTACATTTATTGCAATTTCGTGATAAAATAGGTAGTATATTTGTAACCATCCAAAAAGAATTTGCTCAAAGGATGGCTGCTTTAGAGGGCAGCGGCGACTGGGGAGCATTTAGCTGCTACCTGCAGTATTATACAGAACCCGAAATCCTGTTTTATATTAAGAGTACCTGTTTCAGGCCGCGGCCAAAAGTGGATTCTGCCTTTGTAAGGCTGGAGATTAAAAGAGATTTGCCTTTAGACGAAGCAAGAGAGAAGCGCTTATTCAGGATTATCCGTTCCAGCTTTCAGCAAAGGCGAAAAACCTTAAGGAATTCCCTGAAGGGCGTGGTTTCTTCCAGTAGGATTGATAGATTTTTAAACCAGCATAATTTAGACATGAATATCCGCGGCGAGAAATTAGCCTTAGAGGATTTCATTAATTTATTAAATGTCGACTGAAAAAATAATAAAATTATTTATTTTAGGACTGGCTGTTATAGCTCTTTCTTCATGCGCATCTTTGCCTGCCGTAATTGAACCTCCTCAGGTGATAGCACCGCTGCCGCCTGCACCCGTGTTAAGGCAGGACATAGTTCATATAGTAGCTCCCGGAGAAACACTCTGGAGAATAAGTAAAAGTTACGGAGTGGAAATAGATGAAATAATGCGGGCGAATAAGTTAAGAGAAAAAGACAAACTGGAAATGGGGGAAAAGCTTCTTATCCCGGGAGCCCTTCCTGCCTCTTCGGTGATTTCGCTTTATCCTTCCAAGAAATGGAAGTATATAATTATCCACCATAGCGCTACCGACCAGGGAAATGCACTTGCTTTTTATAATTCGCATAAACTCCGGGGCTTTACCTATGGCCTGGGGTATCACTTTGTTATTGATAACGGCAGCTCCGGAAAGCCGGATGGATACATAGAAGTTTCTCCCAGGTGGCTCAAGCAGCAAAACGGCGCGCATTGCAAAGCCGCTGGCATGAATTATAAAGCAATAGGCATATGCCTTGTAGGCAATTATAGCCAGGATGAAGTCTCAAGTAAGCAGCTATCTTCTTTAGCTTATTTAGTAAATATACTGCGCAATTATTATGATATACCGCTGAGGAATATCATAGGCCACGGGCAGGTTCAGGGAGCTGAAACCGAGTGTCCGGGCAGGAGATTCCCCTGGAGCAGGTTCTTTAATCAGCTTAAGGCTTCCGGTAATTAGGCCTGGCTGGCTGCTGATTTTTCCTTGACAGTTTGAATTAATATTGCTAAGATATAAACCAAGATGTCATTTGTTTCTAAACGGTGGAATCTTAACAAGTTATGAATAAAAGTAAAAGGTCATTGAAGGAGGGAAAGCAATGACAAAAAAAGATATAGTTCTCAGGATTTCTGACCAGACGACTCTGAAGCAAATTGATGTTAAAAAGGTAGTGCAGCTTACGCTTAACTCTATTTTAGACGCCTTGGTTCGCGGGGAAAAGATTGAATTACGCAATTTTGGTGTTTTTAAGATAAAGCAACGTAAGCCACGTACAGGAAGAAACCCCAGGACAGGCGCAATTGTTCCTGTGCCGGCACGCAAGAGCGTAGTTTTCAGGCCGGGACTGGAAATGAAGAAAAGAATAAAATAATTTCATCCTGTTGGCCCGAAGGCTCAAGCAGGATGGAGAAAGAAACTTTACCGCATTTATGTTTACGCGTGTGCGTGGCACACAGGATATTTTACCGCAAGATTCTTTCTCCTGGCAGGAGGTCGAAGAAGGTGCCAGGAGAATTTTTTCTCTTTATGGCTATCAGGAGATACGCACCCCTATCCTAGAGAAAGCATCTTTATTCAATCATTCCTTAGGAGAAACCACCGAGATTGTTCAGAAGCAGATGTTTGAGATTAAGCACAGCAAGGATCATTTAGTCCTGCGTCCCGAGGGGACTGTTCCTGTAGTGCGGGCTTTTTTAGAAAATAATTTAAATAAAACAAAAGATGCCGGAAAATTTTATTATATCGGGCCGATGTTTAGGGCTGAACGCCCGCAGAAGGGGCGCCTGCGTCAATTCCATCATATCGGCGCAGAAGCTATCGGCAGTATTTCGCCTTATTTAGATATAGAAATTATTTCTTTAAGCGACCGGCTGCTTAAGGAATTCGGGGTGAAAGACTATGAGATTGTTTTAAATAGCCTGGGTTGCAGTAAAGATAAGGCAGGATTTGCCGAAGAGTTACGTTCCAGATTAAAGGGCAGATTAGCTAAATTATGCCCGGATTGCCAGAAGCGTTATAAACGCAATGTGTTCCGCATTCTGGATTGTAAGAATGCGGCGTGTAAGAAGATTATTTCCTCCTTAAGCTTAACTTGCGATTATCTTTGTTCTGAATGCCGGTCACATTTTGAAAGCGTAACCAGGGGCCTGGAATCAATAGGTATAAGCTGTCAATTACTTCCTTCCCTGGTGCGCGGCCTTGACTATTATACCCGTACTGTATTTGAAATAAGGCACAACCGGCTAGGTTCTCAGGACGCCCTGGGGGCAGGAGGCAGGTATGATAATTTAGTCAGCCGGTTCGCAGGCGGGGATACCCCGGCAATCGGTTTTGCCTTTGGCGTAGAAAGACTATTACTTGCAAGGGATCACCATTGTGTTCCTTGCGCCCGGTGTCTGATTTATGTGATACCACTGGGCCAAAAGGCAGAGGAAAAGTGTATACAGTTACTGCATTCTTTACGCTCAAATCAAATTGCCGCAGATATGGATTATTCCGGGCGCTCTTTAAAGGCAAAAATGCGGCAGGCAAATGAAGCAAATGCCGGATTTTGTGTAATCATAGGAGAGAATGAATTAGCCAAAGGTGTAGTAACTTTAAAGAATATGGCTTGCGGGGAGCAGGAAGAGGTCAAGCAGGAAGAACTGATTGAAAAAATAAAAAATCTTTAATTTTTAATCTGCATCTTTAATTTTTTATTTTAAATCTTTAATTTTGAAACATCTTCAATTTTTAATATTGAAATGTTGCGTACTCATACTTGCGGGCAATTAAACAAAGCAGATATAGGCAGTCAGGTTACTCTCTGCGGATGGGTAGCTACCCGGCGCGACCATGGTAAGATTATTTTTATTGATTTAAGAGACAGGTACGGCATGGTTCAGGTAGTCTTTTTCCCCAGCCGCGAGAATATCGAGGTATATGAAAAGGCAAAGGAATTAGGCAACGAATTTGTCATTCTAATCAAGGGCAAGATTAATGCCCGGCCCTTGGGAACTGTTAATCCCAATTTACCTACGGGGGAAGTTGAACTTTGTGCAGAAGAGCTAATCATTCTCAATACTTGTTCTGCCCTGCCTTTTGAAATCAAAGAAGATACTAATGCCGGGGGTGATATACGCCTTAAGTACCGTTATTTAGACCTGCGAAGGAAAAAGGCTTTTAATAATCTCTATTTAAGGCATGGGCTTTATTTCACAATGAGGTCTTTTTTAAATAAGCAGGGTTTTGTTGAGATAGAAACCCCGATGCTGACAAAATCCACTCCTGAAGGGGCGCGTGATTTTCTTGTCCCCTCGCGCCTGAGCCCAGGCAGTTTCTATGCGCTTCCTCAATCTCCGCAGTTATTCAAACAGATTTTAATGGTAGCAGGCGTTGACCGCTATTATCAGATTGCCCGCTGCTTTCGCGACGAAGATTTACGTGCTGACCGGCAGCCAGAATTTACGCAGCTGGATTTAGAGATGTCTTTTATAGAACAGGAAGATGTTTTCAATTTGATAGAAGAACTATTAGCGCGTATCTTTACAGAGGGCTTAGGCATTCAGCTTAAAGTTCCTTTCCCGCGCATGAGCCATGAAGAGTCGATGAGGCGCTACAAAAGCGACAAACCGGATATAAGAGAAAAGAAGGATAAGGGCGAATTTGCTTTTATCTGGATTACTGATTTTCCTCTATTTAAATTCAACGATGAAGAGAATTGCTGGGTAAGCGAGCATCATCCTTTTACCGCTCCTGCCTGTGAAGATATTAAGTTAGACGGCTCATACAAGGAGATCAAGGCGCTTGCCTATGATTTAGTGTTAAACGGTTCTGAAATAGGTTCCGGCTCTCTGAGGATTCATCAGTCCAGCTTGCAGAAAAAAATATTCAAGATTATCGGCATAGAAGAAGAAGAGGCGGTTTCGCGCTTCGGATTTTTATTGGAGGCATTAAAATACGGCGCTCCGCCTCACGGCGGTTTTGCGCTCGGATTAGATAGATTTTTAAGTATAGTTTCAGGTGAGGAGACAATCAGGGAAGTAATTACTTTTCCTAAGACTCAAAGCGGATGGTGTCCGTTGACCGATGCGCCTTCGTCTGTGAAAGAGGCGCAGTTAAACGAACTAGGCTTGAAGATAAAAGA
>JAHJCI010000128.1 GCA_018813085.1 Candidatus Omnitrophota bacterium
CATACTCTAAAAGTGTTCTAGTTTTATTAGACTATTATACAGATTATCAGGATTTTGGCGGTTTAAGCCGCAGGGCGCGCATACATCACTCGCAGAGCCAGATAGTTGATCCTCTGGGTATTGACCGTTGGGGAAGCATGTCGCTTCGCTATCGAAATGGAAACGCAAACGTACGTTCATCTTCTACTGGGACAGCATTACTCTTGCCCGGGGCAGAGGAAAAATTAACCTTCTCGCGCGAGGAGATTATTATATTAAGGGCTTACACAAGCTCTTATGAAGAATTGTCCCGGGAGAATTCAATTCTTATCAGGAGAGTAGAGGCATACGTAAGCAGCATAATCCTGAAGCTAAAAGCTGCTGGATTGAAAGATATTGATACGCTGGAAGAAGCAAGGAATAAGTATTTCCAGGCAATAGAGTTGGAGTTATTAAAAGAAGGATATTCCGAAATTATCGCTTATGCAGCGGCCAGGAGCGCAGACCTAGTAACAATTGCCAAGCAAATTAATCCCTTTCAGGAAGAGGTTCTGGAAGTAATTAAAAAGCATCCCGGCTTAACGCAAGTTGCGGTTGCCAAGCAGATAAATATGTTTCAGAAAAAGGCTAGCGAAAGGAGAGTCAGGAGACATATAGATTATCTGGAGAATAAGGTCTTGATTGAGGTAAAGGACGTTGGCGGAAAGAGCCGGGTTTATCTTAAAAGAGATGCTCCCAAAGGTATCTCATCGAATCAGCGAAAAATCCTGAGATTAGTCAGAAGAGAGCCGGGTTTAACAATAAAAGAAATTTCGATAAAGACAGGTATCCCTGAGAGCACAGTTCAGATTAATGTGGCAAGACTTGAAAAGAAGGGATTGGTTGACACCAGGAGTGTAGGCCAATACAGGCACGTTTATCCAAAAGGAAAAGTTCCAGGCAATGTTTTGTCAATCCGGGAGAAAATCTTAAACATAGTCAGGCAATATCCAGGCCTGACACAAGCCCAGATTCCCGGAAAACTCAATAGGGATATTGCCGCAAGCGTTGTAAGCAGGAATTTGGCTGTTTTAGAAAAGGACGGGTTAATCAAAAGAGTTACCGAGGGTAATAAAAAGAAGGTTTATCCGGCGGTAAGCGATACCTCGATGCCGGCTAAGGGTTGTTCGGCAGATAGTAACGGTTTAGGTCAAGATTTGGCATCGCGAAGTAAGGCGCACGCCTTCTATAAATACGCCCATACGGAGATTACCGGCTTAGACAACGATTTCTTCGGTCTCTCAGGCATTAATCCCAGAAGAATGAGAAGATACGACAGCAGGTCAGCGGCTTTAAATGTTGACACTCCAGAGGAAACAGAATTAAAGGTAAAGACTGCCCTTTGTGAATTTCTTAAGGATAGGAAATTGAAATGGATAGAATCTTTGAATGCGGCTATGCAATCTGAATATTCCCGCGAAGCAATAAGAAAGATTTATAAAGCCGAGCCATTGACGGTAATGCAAGTCTTAGAGGCCGCAAGAACAAGGGAGCTCAGGAGATTTATTCAAGATTCTATTCCTGATATTAGATTAGTGCGTACAAGAACTACTTCGCCAGAGACAAAGCAGTTGATTAATTATTTGATTACAGGTAAAAACAGGCCAGAAGATGCCCGTATAATGTTAACTGACCGCGGATATGCCTGGAATCTATATTCTGTTAATGGAGAAAAAGTTATAAATTACGTTACCTGGTTGTTGCGCAATAAAGAGGTTATTCGCGAAGCTACTGAATTTGACGAATTCAGGCGGGGTGTTATTTACTGGATGCTGGACGATGAAGGGAATAAATTATTCCCTATCGTAAGTTATGTTTTGTTTGATAGAGTTTTATTGTCAGGCGTTCTTAAGGGGATTCCCTTGGATTTACGCGATTTCAAGGTTAAGAATCTTCCGCGCACAGTTGGTTTAGATACGATGCATTTGATCTATTATTTAGCAACGGGGCAATCCCGGCCTGAGGATATCACTGTAGGAGTAAACTATTGCGGGCACACGGGAGGAATGTATAATCTCGGAGCAAAACGTAATCAGGTAAAGGTGTATATTTCAAAGATTAAAGAGATTCAAGACAGAGGTATTATAAGAGAAGCAACGCAGTTTAGTAACGGAAGCCGCGGCATAATATGGTGGGTCAAAGACAAAGAGGGCAGGAAGAAATTCCCTATCCGCAATGCTGTTTTATTCGATAGCAAGAAGAAAAGATTTTTAGATAAGCCCATTGTCAGGCTTTTTGATTTAGAGGATGAGAATTTAAACGAAAGGACTATTCCGCGAGTCGAGACTTTATACAATATGCAGCTGGTTTTTTATCTGGCAACCGGCAGGTATAAGCCGGAAGATATCGTAGTCAATCCCGATATTTTAATCAACCCGGCTTACCGGAGCCTTGATTATATTTACCGCCTGAACTCCTCCAGAATCGATTGCTACATATCACAGGCGCAAGAAGTGGTTAATTGCGGGGTGGTCCGCGAGGCAACAGAGTTCAGCGATGGAAGCAGGGGATTGGCTTATTGGAAACTTACCAGGGATGGCAGGAAGCACGTAATAACAAACCAGTACGTATTATTTAAGGAGGGAAACTATCTGGAGAAACCCATACGCATAGGCGCGCGAGTCATATTTAAGAGAGAAGCCGAGCAGTCTGAATTAGAGCGGATTAGGGCTGCCTTCGGAGTTATTACCAAGTGGGAGCGCAGCGGTAAGAGCGACAAAGCGATTGAAAGGTATAACCAGATAGCAGTGCAATATAACGGTTTATTGGAAAAGAGAATACTACAGTCATATTGGAATAATTATGCGGTTATTCAGAGGTTGCGCCAATTAGGGATAATCCAGGATGGTTCTAATGCCGTATCTTTATTATCAGGCCCGGTAGTATTAGGCAGGATTATGAAGGAATTGGGGCTTACGGTAAATGTTCTTAGTGTTGATTATAGCCCGGGAATGTTATCCGCAGGAAGCGATATCGACCCTGATTCTATAATATATTCCCAGGTTTTGGATGCCCCCGGACAGCTTAATAATAACAGCGTTCTATGCTTAAACTTAAATGAGGACTTTTCAGATGCGATTATCAGCCAGGGCTACGGCAGGCAGGATATTGTCTTTGTAAGCGATATCAGGTCGATTGCGCTAAACAGGCGCAAAGAATTTATAAAGCAGGCGCGGGAGTTGCTTAGGCCCGGAGGATATCTGGTATTTATATTCCGTGAATACGAAAGGCCGGGCAATAAATTTATCAGGGCGGTGAGGAAATTAGGCCTATCCAGATTCGAATATAGCAGGCTTAGGGCTAATTGGGCAGTATTAACACTCTTGAAGGACAGAAGTATAGTCAGGCAGATTGAAAGAGATATCAACAGTACAACATTGTTAATCTTTAAGAAATACCATGGTTCTGTTATCAGGGAAGAAGAAATAGGCGAAGAGGAATTTTTATTACCGCGTGATGAGAAAAAATCTCAGACTAACATAACCTTTGGCGAAATACAATTGTTGCCAAGGACCGGCGATACCAAGCTGGATTTAACGGATATTGATCAGGATTTATTAAGGGACACTTCCTTGATAGTCGCATCAGGAGGCAGAGAACGCAATATAACAGAAGCTGAGGAAGATTCACCAATTTTTGTTTCTTATAATCCTGATGAAGATATTCCCGCGGAAGGTATCGAAGAAACAAGTCAGCAGGACCCTGTTAATGATATTAGTGCTGAAGATTTAGAGGAACTAAGCCGGCTTAATGAAATTGAGTTCAAGACCGGACAAAAAGTAAGGCACAGAGACGATGGGAAGTTAGCGGGTAGAGTGCGCAGTGCTCAGCGTGACTCAGCAGGTAATTTGAGAGTAGTTGTCTGGTGGGGCAGAAAGAGGATTACCGGATATTATGAGGGCAAAGCCCTCGGGTTGCTTATTCCTGTAGATGGGAAGACTGAAGGAATAAGACAGAGTAATTCTGTTCTCTCCTCAGGAGATAATCCGAATATGGAAAGAAGACTGAAAGGAAGTAGTATTAATTTTGAAACAAGTAAAAAATATAACTACGCACATACAGAGACCACTGGTTTTGATGACGCAGTATTTAGTTTCTTGGGCATTAATTCCAGGAGGGTGAGGCATTATGATAGCATGTCGGCGGCCTTGAATTATGCGCAGGATAAAATAGTCTAAGGCGGGGAGTTCTTGATAAGGGCGGAACCCTAAACCGCGGTAAGAAGCCGCGCCCAAGATTTAACCGAGAGTTCGGCGGATGCGAAGTAGAATACGAGGCGCACCTGATAGACAGGCTCGAGGACGGGCAATTGACTACAGATGAAATAATAACCAGGGTCAGGATATTACGCAACGCAGAAATTGTGCGGGATGAGAAGTTGCCGACAGTGAAAGATAATAAAGACGGCAGG
>JAHJCI010000129.1 GCA_018813085.1 Candidatus Omnitrophota bacterium
AAGAATAACCATAAACACAGCCGATAATTGCCCCCACTATATACATACCTAAATACATCAGGAAGATTAAAAGGCTCATGCGCACCTGCTTATCTTCCAGGACCATTTCTTTAATGTGGTGAAATTTTTGTACGGATACGCTTGACTCCGGCAGCATAATCCTCTTGATTTCACTAACCAGCGTATTGAAAAAAATGTCCAGCCTTAATAATTTAATGCCTCCTGTGGTAGAACAGGTAGAGCCGCCAAGGCTCATTGCTATAATCACTGCCATAAAAGCCAGTCCTGACCACTGGTGTATAAAATGCTTTGCGTATATTGTCATATATCCCGTTCCAGTATGGGCTGAAATTAACTGATAAAATCCCTTGCGAAACAGGATAAATGCCTCAGGGTAAATCCCTGTCCTGTTTAAGCCGACGGCTGTGAAAAAGAAAAGCACCATAATGCTAATAAAGAGAGTAACGGTCTCGATATTTTTAAAAATCTCTTTCTTGTTGCCGGTCCAAAGGCTGTAATGTAATTTAAAATTTATTGCTCCAAAGAGCATCAGAAGAATAGTAACTAATTCAAACGGGAAGCTGTGGTAATAGAGTATGTTCTGCGACTGTGGCGCGAATCCTCCGGTGTCAAAAGCAGCCATAAAGATACACAGGCCGTGAAAAAAAGACGTACCCTTGGATATACCTTCTGCCTGGGCAACAAAAGCCAGGGCAAGGCTGCCTAAAATAAGATATACAATGCTCACCAGCCAGATAAAATGCGCGGTATGTACTACATTGGGCAACACCCTCTCTTCCCTGCCTTCGCCTACATATATCTTAAAAGCGCCTGATAAACCGCGAACAAAAAATGAGAGGGCAACTATAACAATGCCCTGTCCGCCGATAAACATCATCAGGTGCCGCCAGAGATTGCAAGATAAAGACAAATGGTCTAAGTCCTGGACCAGAACCAGCCCCGTAGTTGCAAAACCCGACATCGCATCAAAGCAGGCATCCAGATAAGACTTCCAGTGGCCGCTTAAAAATAATGGAATCGCACCCAAAAACATTGCTACAAGCCAGGCAAGAGCAACCAGGCTCATGCCATGCATCCAATTTAAGTCCTCTGTGGTTTTACAAAGGCTAACCAGAATTAAGCCGATGATTAGGCCTACAAGCATGCTGATTGCGAAATCAAATGCCGGATTTATCTCACCGTTATACACGCCTAGTATAAGCGGTAATGCCAGTAGCAGGCTTAACCCTATGATGATCTTACCTAAATAATAGGTAACGATCTTTATATCTTTTATTTGGGGTTTAAGTAACATAGAATAATTTTATAACTGGATTCACGTTGATAATTAACTGAAGAATAGCAAATTTTTGATACACACAGATTGAATTCCTATCTGCGTACATCCAAAAAAATATTTCTTATCTTTTCCTGTCTGTGTGAATCTTGCACAAGATTGTATTTTTTGATTGGTCAGTAACATGAAAGGTTACCCTCTTAGATGGTGTTGTTTCTTATACATAGTTATCTAATAGGGTTAAAAGGAGGTCAATAAAATACAGATAAAAAAAGCCGCAGACATAATTGCACAAGCATAGCCTATTTCAGCGATAATACCTAAGGAACCCTTAAATAAGGCTATTATGATTTCTTTGATTTTCTGTAAAATGCTTGGGGTCATTTTAAATCTTTCCTACTAACAGCTCAAGAAGCTTGGATTCATTGCCGACCATGGTCAAGGCGATAATATCGTCTCCGGATTCCAGCACTGTCTCTCCGTGCGGTATAATAACATCCTGCCCGCGCAAGATTGAAACAAAAACCGCATCCTTCGGCAGCTGTATATCTTTGACCATCTTGTTAATTACCGGGGCATCATCGGGTAAATCTACGCGCACAATAGCAAGTTTTCCCCGCTTGAAACTGAGCAGATTTACAATATCAGCAAAGCTTACCTCTTCTTCAATAATCTTGGCAATAATTGCCGTGGCATCAATGGGAATATCTACGCCTAATTCGGAGAAGATGTATTCATGTTTCGGGTCGTTTACCCTGGCAACCGTACGGCCGATAGAAAACCTTTCCTTGGCCAATTGACAGATAATGAGGTTATCTTCGTCTTCGCCTGTCACCGCGGCAACCACATCCGCCCTTTCAATCCCAGCCTCTTTAAGAACAGTAGGGCTGCAGCCGTCGCCGTTAATCACCAGGATATCGAGCTTACGGGTAACCTCTTCGCAGGTGGCCTTATCCTTTTCAACCAAGGCAACGCTGTGTTTGTCATGGAAAAGCCTTTCGGTTAAAAAATAACCCACCTTACCTGCGCCAACTATAATTATGTACATATTAAATGAGCGCATAACTTACACAACGATAGTGAACGTAAGTTATATGCGCGAATTAAATCCTACTGCTTCGCTTCGCGAAGAGAAGCAGTAGAAGGAAGTTCCACCGCCAAAGGCGGGGTCACTTATAATTTAAACTTTTTTCTTATTTTTTCTAAGCTCTCGGTTTTAACGATCGCCATAACCACGTCTTTATTATTCAAGACGGTATCCGG
>JAHJCI010000130.1 GCA_018813085.1 Candidatus Omnitrophota bacterium
CTGGCGATTCGGTTATACCTGGCGTAGGAACAATGCTTTCTGAGCTGACGGGAAAAACCGGGAAAGCCCTGCTTTCAACCCTAGGGTTAGCCGGGATACCTGTAACCAGCGGGAGTTCCTCAGAAGCAGCCTCAAAAACCAATACACGCTTTGCAGAGGTTCATGTTTACAGTTTCCCTTTTTCAGTAAACACCGCTGCTTTTATCCCTTGTGCAAGCTTATCTTCAATTACGCTCCCCTTTCCTACGATTCATTATATTTCAGAGTTGGATTCAATAGAGTGGCGATTAGGAATTTTTGAAGCCTTGCATCCTAAGAGTTTACTCGCAGCGTCTTTAGGCCCTATTTGCTCGGTTGTAAGTCCAATAACACCTGGGTTGTGTATGGGATATTGGGGGCCTTTATATCCCAGGCGCGGATATTTTATCCATGGCTCCGAAGTTGTTGCTTCTGCTTCCTTATCGTATAGGGCGGTAAGCATCTCTAGTCTGGAAGGATTTTTTGGCCACGTTGTCTTAATGCCTTTGGTATGGAGTCCCTCAGAAAGGGATAAATTGCAGTTGCTTTATCCCTTGCCGAGTGGGTGCATTAAGATTGGTCAAAACCCCGCAACCTGGGAATTCGCAAAGACCTCATTTACGGGTAAATATGTATGGGTTTATTGGAGACATAGAGAGTGTTGTTTATGGTGAATAGGGGATTGGAATTTATTAAGGCGTTGTTGATTCTTTTTCTCCTGGCGGGGCCTGCCTATGCCAATAAATTCTTTAAGAGCGAGGTAAATTTTTTCAACGGTAGAGAAAAGTATACAGAGAGCAGGGATGAGGACAGTTGTGATAGTTGCGCAGGAGAGGGTGAGGTCACCGAGCTTAATAGCTCGCTAAAAATAAGGTTAAAGAGTATCTCAAAGCAGGTAAGAGAAAATGCGCAGGTAGCCGAAGATAGTAGACAAAATATATTGTACCTGGTAATAGACCCAGATTGTAGGTTCTCCCAGCAGGCGGTTGATATATTAAAGGCATTTCAACACAGGCATAGGGATTGGGGGGTTGAGGGGTATCTAGCTATGCCTTTAGTGGGCATGAAAGACATCCTTCTTAAAGATAAGCAGTTTTTCAAAACAGATATCCGGTTTACGATTGACCTAAAGAATTCATTTGCTAATCGTTTTGGGATAGAGCAAGTCCCAGCCTTTGTTATTCAATACAAAGGAATATATTATAAAATAGCCGGGCAGCCGGAACTGGAAGAAACGATAATCAGGCTAAGGGATCTGTGAGGTATTTAGCAATAATTTTAATAGTGCTTCTTTGGAAAAGTCCAGTGTTTGGTGAGAATGAGTTTGGGTTCGAGAGAATTGATTTTTTTGGAAGGATAGAAGTACAGGAAAAATCACAGCCGAAAGAAGACACGCAATCCCCTGAAATTACCGTAG
Organism: Candidatus Omnitrophota bacterium; assembly: GCA_018813085.1. Lineage (GTDB taxonomy): Bacteria > Omnitrophota > Gorgyraeia > Gygaellales > JAHJCI01 > JAHJCI01. Next base: position 1,436 of record JAHJCI010000130.1, read on the forward strand.
ATGAATGGGCTGAGCCGATAATCAGCCCATCCGGCAGGAGAAGTATCTATGTGCCGCCTAAAGAAGTGAGGGATTTTTTAGAAAAACCCAATCTGGAAAACGCAAGGGCATACCTAACATGGAACCTAAAAAGGATTAAGAAATTTATCCTTGCGCAGGAATTGTTAAGAAAAGAAGCAAAGGAGCTTGAGGTTATGAAGGAGCCAAAAAACTTGTTTAAACCTACTTCTTCATCTAGTTCTAACAGTCAAGATAGAGTGGGAGCGAGTTATTTGTTTTATTTTATGTCAAAAGGCTGCCCTGCTTGCGAGAAAGAATCCCGGGTAATCGAGGATATCTACCTCAACCATCCTGAAATACGGATTGAAGCCTTTGCCGAAGGCTTTTCTGACCGGGAATTAGAGAACTTTAGATTTCCTACTCGGCAGGATAACGGTATAAGCAGCCTTTTTAAAGTAAATTCATATCCGACTATTGCCGTGTTTAACAAGAAGAAGCAGAAGTATTTTCTTTCGGGGTTTGTAGATAAAAACAGAATATTAGGATTGTTTAAATGAAGAAATTCATTATCTCTTTAGCTTTAATATTGGCACTAAGAGATATAAGCTACGCTGATATATTTTCTAAAGACGATTCCAGCTCTTATACCATTGACAGCGCTATTTCCGAGGATAGGTCAGGTTTCTATTATCGGGGAGGGATTGACTATAGGCCTACTGTCCCGCCTGATGAGCCGCAGGTGGGTTATTCAATTTTAAGCGGCTCTCGAGGCTGCAGTGGTTTTGACCTTGCCTCAAGCTTTAACAGCGTTTTCTCAGAGCAGATTTTGGCGGATTATCTAAAAGGCATATCCAGTGCAGCAATAGCAGCTGCGCCAATGCTTCTTTTAGAGTATGTTTCGCCAACCTTGGCAGATATCATCAAGCACTTTAATGCCATGACCAATATGCGCTTAGGCCTACGTTATGCTCAATGCGAAGATATTGAGAAAGCAGCCGGCGAATACATGGATAAGCTGCGAAAGAAAAGCGAAAGCGAGTGCGTCAAAGAAAAAGTCTCTACAGGACTTGATATTGACAGCGCTCTTAGAGCCTGTAAAGAAGGCAAAGACCCTTTTGCCTTCCTGAAGAATGCCGAAGGTATTCCCTTGGCACAGGGAGGCAAAATAAACGTCCTTTCCGACATCTTTAAAAGGATTAATATCCCACAAGAAAGAAAGGAATTTATTGAGTCTATTGTCGGCGAGACAACAATCACCGCATCTCAAATCGAAAATAACAAGGGCGAAAAGTCTATTTACAAGGTAAATGAGGAGTTTAGGGATGAGACATCCAATAAACTTATTTCCCTTGTCAACGAATACCTGAATTCAAAAACAGTATCTCAGGAGTCCTTAAAGGAATTGTCCTTACCCAATAATCCAGTGACAGAAGAGCAGATAAAAAACATAGCCTTAATGCCTAAGGCAAAACAATATATTGCTATCTCCAAGATTACTCGGGTATAGCCTTCTTTAAAACCATCTCTAAATACAGGCAGGCTCTGGATGATTTATTAGAGGCAA
>JAHJCI010000011.1 GCA_018813085.1 Candidatus Omnitrophota bacterium
AATCAATTGCCTCAACTATCTTTGAGCTTGCCGCTGGAGCTAAAATAAAGCGCCTGGGTTTTGAGTCAAGGAATCTAGATACTGACCGTTACTCGAGAATTAAGAAAAAGCTTAGGGGCATCCGTTTTATTGCAACGCGAGACTTAATCGAAGAGTTAAGAAAAATCAAAAACCGCGAAGAAATAGCCAAAATAAAAAAAGCGGTGAAAATCTGCGTTAAGTCTTTAGAGCTAGCAAAAAGAATCATCCTCCCCGGACGTAAAGAAATAGAAATAGCTGCTGAATTAGAACGCTTTATAAGATATAACGGGGCAAGCTCTACTTCTTTCCAAACTATAGTTGCCTCAGGCAGTAATTCTGCCTTTGCCCACCATCTAACTTCCGGGCGTAAACTTAAAGCGCAAGATATTGTTTTTATCGATATAGGGGTAGACTATCAGGGGTACAAATCCGACTTGACAAGGGTGTTCTTTTTAGGTAAAATACACTCTGAAATTAAGGCTATTTACGACATTGTCCTCCAGGCGCAAGCCCTAGCAATTAATAAAATTAAGCCAGGTATTAAGATTTGCGAGGTTGAGGAAATCGCCCGCCAGCATATAGCCCTAAAAGGATATGGCGGGTTTTTTGGTCATAATCTCGGGCACGGCATCGGGCTAGAGATACACGAAAAACCGGCTATATCTTCGTACAATAAAGAAACTATACAAAAAGGTATGGTTTTTACGGTTGAGCCGGCAATATACCTGCCGGGTGAGTTCGGCATAAGGATTGAAGACGACGTACTTGTTACTGAAAATGGCTGCGAGGTTTTAAGTGACAGTCTCCATAAATGAATTAAAGGCAGGCCTTACAATATTGATAAACGGGGAAATCTTTTCCGTTGTAGATTACCAGCACGTCAAGCCCGGTAAAGGCGCTGCTTTTGTCCGCACTAAGCTGCGCAATCTAAAAAATAACAGAATCCTGGAGAAAACATTCAGGGGCGATGAAAAGATAGAAGAGGCTTTTATCGAGGAAAGAAAACTGCAGTACCAGTATCATTCCAGCCAAATGTACCACTTCATGGACCAGGAAAGCTTTGAAGATGTCAGCATACCCGAACAGGTTTTGGGTGAAAATTATAAATTCTTAAAAGAGGACATTATTATATCCGCTTATTCATTTAACGCAGAAATCATCAATATCTCCTTACCGATATTCATCGAGCTTAAGGTAGCAGATACCGAACCGGGAATTAAAGGGGATACGGCAAAATCCGCCTATAAATCCTGTACTACCGAAACAGGTGCCACTATCCAGGTCCCTTTATTCATAGAAATAGGCAATTCCATCAAGGTCGATACCCGCAGCGGTGAATATGTAGAAAGAATAAACTAAACCCTGTTAGAAAACGAAGTTATCTGATGGGGCAAAGGAGAAGTAACGTGAACCTTAAAGAAATCAAAGAAATGCTTAAATTAATGGAAGAGAATAACCTTATGGAATTAGAGATAGAAAAAGAAGGCCTGCGTATAAGGTTGAAAAAATCAAGCGCCTCAGACGGACAGTCTATACCGGTTATTATTGAAAAGGAAACTAAGCAGAAGCCGCAATCTGATTCTTCCAGAGAACAGGCTTCGGCAGTAAGCATAAATACCGTAGAAATAAAAGCCCCCATGGTGGGAACCTTTTACCGTGCGCCAGGCCCGGAAGCGCCGCCTTATATCGAGGTTGGCCAAAGGATTGAGCCAGGGCAAGTTATTTGCGTTATAGAAGCGATGAAGCTTATGAATGAAATAAAATCTGAGATAAAAGGTAAAATTACGGAAATTCTTACTGAGAATGCCGATCCTGTAGAATTCGGGCAACCGCTATTCTTAGTTGAATCTTTTTAAAAAGTGTTTTCGAAAATTCTTATTGCTAATCGCGGAGAAATCGCCTTAAGGATAATACGTGCCTGTAAGGAATTGGGTATCAGGTCCGTGGCGGTTTATTCCCAGGCTGATAGAGATTCTCTTCATATCAAGCTTGCGGATGAAGCAATTTGCATCGGAGAGGCTTCGGGAGCCAGTAGTTATCTAAATATCCCTTCAATTATAAGTGCCGCGGAAATCGCTGACGTTGAAGCAATTCACCCCGGATACGGGTTCCTTGCAGAGAATCCGCATTTTGCAGAAATCTGCCAATCTTGCCAAATAAACTTTATCGGGCCCACTCCAGAAAATATAAGGCTGATGGGGGACAAAATGGCTGCCCGGCAAATAGCACGTAAGGCCGGCTTACCGCTTGTCCCGGGTAGTGCAACTATAATTAAAAACAAAGAAGAAGCGCTCAAAACAGCGCGGCGCATCGGTTATCCTGTAATCATCAAGGCAGCTGCCGGAGGCGGCGGCAAAGGGATGCGTGTTTGCCACAATGACGTACGCTTAATCAGCAGCTTGATGACTGCCCAGGCAGAGGCAGAGGCTAATTTCGGAAATCCTAATGTCTATATAGAAAAGTACCTTGAAAAACCCCGTCATATTGAAATACAAATATTATCGGACAAATACGGCCATTTTATCCATCTGGGGGAACGAGACTGCTCTATTCAAAGGAGGCACCAAAAACTGCTGGAAGAATCACCTTCGATTCTTGTAGATTCTAAACTTCGAAGGCGGCTCGGTGAATTGGCGATTAAAACGGCAAAATCTATAAATTACATAGGAGCAGGAACAATAGAGTTTCTTCTGGACAGCAAGTGTAATTTTTATTTCATGGAAATGAATACCAGGATACAAGTTGAACACCCGGTTACCGAGATGGTTACAGGCATAGATTTAATCAAAGAGCAAATCCGCGTTGCCGCCGGAAAAAAATTGAAATTCCAGCAGGATGAAATTAAAATAGAAGGTGCCAGCATTGAATGCCGGATTAATGCAGAAGATTTTACTAATGATTTTATGCCTTCTCCCGGAAAAATCGAATTCCTGAATTTACCCGGCGGGCCGGGAGTGCGTCTCGACACGCATATTTATCCAGGCTATCTGATCAGCCCCTATTACGATTCTTTAATTGCAAAGTTAATCGTATACGGCAGAAACCGCCAAGAAGCTATCCGCATAATGAGGCGCGCACTGGAAGAATTTGTAGTTGAACCGATTAAAACAACCATACCGTTTCATCAACAGTTATTGCAAAATCCTTATTTTGTCAAAGGAGATATATCCACCCATTTTGTTGAGGATATGTTGAGGCAGGCGGGAATAGATAAGGAATCTAAATAAGGAGAATACTAATGAAAAATGAAGAATCCAGGACTGATTTTGGAGCAATAAAAATTCACAAAGACGTAATTGCTTCGGTTGCTTCTCTGGCAAGCCTTGAAATCGAAGGTGTAAAGAAAATAGGCGGAGATTTAAAGACGCGTATTTGCGAATTCCTCGGCAAGAAGACTCAAAGAGGGATTACTGTTGAGATCGACCGCAATGACGAAGTAATGGTCAGCGTGCCTTTGATCGTAAAATACGGATACAATGTAACGGATGTTGCCAGGAACGTCCAAGAAGGCATCCAGCAGTCATTAGAAAAAATGACTAATCTGACAATAAAAGAAATAAACGTAAACGTACAAAAAATAGAGAAAGAATAATCAAGGAGGCCAAAATGAGGTTTATAGTAGTCTTATGCGTTTTTTATTACACCCTGATATCTTTTTTGGTGGGCGGATTCCTCATTGCACTTGCTTTAGATTTATTAAAAGTCCAGGACCTCTATGGGATGCTCGATTATATACAACTAAGCACGAACTCCAGGATTTTTACCGGTGCTGCGGGCTTTCTTCTAATTATCATCGGTATTTCGCTGGCGCAGATTATCCTGGGAAGAATGGAAAAAGAAAAAACTATCGCTTTCAACACATCAACAGGCCAGGTTACAATCGCACTTTCAGCGGTTGAAGACCTGATCAAGCGCCTTTCTTCGAGGTTTAGTGAAATTAAAGAATTACGACCCAATGTAATCGCAGGAAAAAAGGGTGTTGAGGTAAAATTGAGGGTTATTCTATACAGCGAGGTTAATATTCCGGATATAACAAGCCAACTCCAGGATCTAATCAAGACAAGGATTCAGGAAATGCTTGGCATCGAAGAACAGATTACCGTCAAAGTACACATTGCAAAAATCATAACTTACGGCAGGAAGAAAAAGGCTCCCCTGCCTGCGGAATCCGAAGAAGCCGTACCCCCATTTAGCGGGTATACCAGAACCTAAGTGAGGACATGATTTATGGAGCTCACAGAGCGACATAGATAATATGTCCGAATCTGAGGAGGGCT
>JAHJCI010000131.1 GCA_018813085.1 Candidatus Omnitrophota bacterium
ACTATGATGAATTTGTGCTGAGAGATGGCGCTTAGTAAAGCCTGACGAAGCCCGTAAATAAGTATTGTGTATATTTCTAGGGCGTAATCAGGCCCACTCTCACCGCCATCCTTCGCCCTTGGAATCTGAATAGAACTGACGATGGGCTACGGATGGCTCAGAAATATAGAGAAGTGAGCACTATGATGAATTTGTGCTGAGAGATGGCGCTTAGTAAAGCCTGACGAAGCCCGTAAATAAGTATTGTGTATATTTCTAGGGCGTAGTCAGGCCCACCCCCACCGCCAGCTTAATTTGAAGGATTCGGAGGAATGCGTGAGTGGTTGAAACGGGCGCTCTCGCCCCGCTGTATAGTTTAATTCTGCCAGCGGGATCCCGCCGGAAATTTAATATTATTGAGCGGGAAAAAGCGTTTCAAAGATCGGAAGGATGCCAGAGCGGTTGAATGGGGCGGTCTCGAAAACCGTTATCCCGCAAGGGATCGCAGGTTCGAATCCTGCTCCTTCCGCCAAAAAATCTCTTTTGGTGCGGTTCGAATCCTCCTTCTTCCGCTGTTTTACCTATGGCGGTAAACCGATCATCCAGAAATGGGGGCGGTTTAGCGTAAGATACAGAAAAGAAACAGCGGACACTGTCGAGGCTACGTACGAGACAGAGTTTAATTTAATTGAGTTGAATTAACTTCCGCGAGTCCGACGGAGGAGGGACAAGCGAATCCTCCCACCTCCACAAGAAGATAACCTTTTAGATAATTCATTCCGGTAATCATAAAAAATAAGACCCGCCTAATCGCGGGTCTTATTTTAGGTGATAAACCTAGTTAGCTTGCGCTAAGTTTCTACCTCCTTGTTGAATTCTCTATGGTAAGTATAATCAATTTTTCGTAGAATTTCAAGGCCTGCAGAAAAAATATTTTTAAAGTTAAAATCGTCGCAAAAGAAGATAATAGAGTTGATTTTTGTGCTAATTTTTGGTATAAAAGAGTACTAACTATTCGGGAGAGGTGCGAGAGTCCGGTTTAATCGGCACGCCTGGAGAGCGTGTGACCCCTAAAGGGTCCGTGGGTTCGAATCCCACCCTCTCCGTTTTTCTTCCTATAGCGGAAAACCATTAAACCCGAAAGGGGAATGGTTTTACGCAACATCTGGAAGTAGAAAAACGGATTCCGGCGAAGCGCCGTCTGAGCCGGAATATAGTTTCGGCAAGTAAAACAGTGAGTGCGGCGCCGCTACCAATAAATCATAAACAGTTAATTCCTTTAAGTTTATATATAAATGCAGTAAACTAAAAGGGTTAACTGTTTTTTGCTTATTTAGATATTTCTTGTATATTTTGCTGATTTTTGAAATCCGTGACACGAAAATAACACGTGGAATTTTTACAAAATTAGCAAATGTATTGGGTGTTTCTATAGATGAATTGATGGGTAGGAGTCAAAAGGGGTGTTGGTGCAGAGTAATCTAATACTTAAATAAAGAAAAAGCAACAGAAAAAAAGGAAGTTCATCTATTAAATGTTAGATATAATTTTAGAAAGGTGAGAGAATGAAAACACCCATTTTGATTAATGTCCGATTAGGTGCGATCTTTCGCTTAATAGCGGGTATCCTTTTTTTGACGATCGTTGTGACAATACCAGGATATGCTCAGGATGTTTTCGGATATAAGCTTGATGCGGGAATAGGTAGTACTAAATCGGTTTTGGAAAATCAGGGATATGCGGTCAATATTAGGAAGGATTTAACCTATATTCGCCTCTCATCAATTGAGATTTTCGATTTTAAGAATGAGTATCTCAATAACATGCAATTATGGATCAATTCCTATAAAGGCAGGGTTTACGTTTATAAATGGGCCGGTGTAATTATGGCAGACCTAAGCGGCGTTGCCAGTATAGAGCGTTTATTACAATATATCTCTAAAATATTCGGAGAACCGGAAATTCCTGCCGGCATGAAATCAACGTATAAAAAAATTGATGCATCTTTGTTAAAGACTATTACCACCAGCGAGGGGAGCGAACATTTGCATTTCGTTTGGAAAAACAACGAAAAACAAATAGAGATGTTTTTATCGACACCTTTGTTGCCCATAAGCGATATGGAGGTTGATTTTACTTTGCGGTATTTCTTGCCTGAGGTAGAGAAGAAAGTATTAGCCTATAAATATGGAGATTGATTTATCTAACAAAGCAATCCAGCGGATGGTTCGACTCGCTTTGCTCGCTCACCACAGGCCTTTCAGTAGGCTAAGGCCGCTTGCCCTGAGCGACCGTAGGGAGTCGAAGGGCTGATTTCGAATGTTAGCATAAAAAAAGTGTTGATATATATAAGATAAAAGAACTGTTAGGTCATTCAGACATCAGGGATACTATGAAGTATGTCCATTTACCCACTATTCATATGAAGGAGGATATCCGCCTTTTGGAAGATTTAGACGGTGAATAAAGTCTCTAAAAGTTCTTGTGTAAACAATAATTATATGCTATAGTAATTGCGAACCACATAGTATGGTTCGGAAAATCTAATATTCATAACATATTGATAGTATTTATGTTAAGTAGATTAACCTAAATAGAATGGTTCGCAAAATTCGCAAATAGATTGATATTATTTTATACTCAATGCGAACCATGCCATTGGGTTCGGAAAATTAGTGTTACAGAACAGGCTGAATATATTGTAGTTATAAAATTTTGTTTAAATATCATGGTTCGCAAAATGCGGAGAGTGATTATATGAATATAGCGGAAATACAAAAGGGAATACAACAATTACGAAAACAAAACATTGATTTTATCGCAGTATCAAATAGTGAATGGTACTCGCTATTTAAAGATGAAATTAGGAATTCTATCGCAATTGAAGGTGTTTTTGCTAATCGGAACGAGCTATTGGATGTTCTTGAAAAAAATAAACGTGCCGATAATGAGAAAACAGCTGCAATATTGGGATATTTTGAAGCAGCAAGTTCAATGTATGAATATGCGCATAATCAATATAAAGAACAAGAATTCATCCTGCGAATATCCGATATAAAACAAATTCATACCCTTTTGATGAGATACGAAAAGGAATTGGGAACTTATACTGGAGATCTTGGCGGATTCAGAAAGGGAGATATTGAAGTAGCGAAAGCAACCTTTAAGCCGATAGGTGTTTTTTATGTGCGTAATGTTATGGAGCTTTTTGTGAAATGGATTGATACAAAGTTTAATGATAAAAAATATGACCGTTTATTGTTAGCGGCCGCCAGCCATGTTTGGTTTGAAACAATTCATCCCTTTCGGGATGGTAATGGGCGAGTTGGAAGAATATTGCTTTCATATATATTCATTGGGTGTGGTTTCGTCAATATCGCAATTAAAGGCATTTCCAAATCACAACGTGAGAAGTATTATAAGGCATTAGAAGTATGTGATGATTGTTTTGAGAAAATTCATAGTGATATTGAACAAGGAAAAGATGTTTCCACTAGAGATGTCGATAATTACATGAAAGGAGTTGATTTCACTGCATTTAAAGATATTCTTAAAGAGCGTTTAGAAGAAAGCATTAAACGTTTACAAAGTAGCAAGAAGATTCGTTTAGATAAAGATGCTGTTTGTTCATTGCGGGATTTGGCAGGGGCTTTTAATTATTCCCAAGATTACCTACGGAATTTGATTAACCGTGAGCAGCTAAAGGCTATTAAACGTGGGAAATTATGGTACGTCAGAGTTCGCGATATGCAGAAATACCTTGATAGATTATCAAAGGAAAAATAATCATAACACATTTTTGCCAGAGCTAAACTAAGGCAAAGCTGGCAGAGTAATAGATAAACAAAATAAGGGGGTGAATATGGATACAGATAAAAGGCAGTCTATGAGGTTCAACGCGCCGCTTAAGCTAGAGCTAGAGAAGGGCGACAACGAATTTATTCCCGGTTCGCTGGAGAATTTTTCCCGTCAGGGCCTGGAAGCAGTCTTCAATAGTTTTGATTTCGCGCCCAATTCTTCGGTAAGCCTCAGGGTTCAGGAGCCCAATAAAGACAGCTACGCTGCGCTGAATGCAGAGGTAGTCTGGAAAAAAGAAGTTGAAGGCAGATGGCTAGTCGGAATGAAATTAAAGGAAATGTCTAATTGGGTGAAGACTGAAATCCTGGAATACGGCTTTAATGCCTGGCGCAAGAGCCACAAAATATCGCAGTAAAAATAAAACAACCTTTATAGTTCAGAGGAGATAATGAGGATAACTTCTTTTGATGCTGTGATTTTTGATATGGACGGCGTACTTACCAAAACCGCAATTGTGCATGCAAAAGCCTGGAAGGCGGCTTTTGACGAGCATCTTCGCATAAGAGAGAAGCAGTATAACGAGCCCTTTCGCGAGTTTACGCATGAGCAGGACTATCTTACCTATGTGGATGGAAAACCCAGGTATGACGGCGTTAAGAGCTTTCTGGAATCAAGGGGAATCAATATTCCTTTTGGCGAGCCTGCGGATTCTCCTGAGAAAGAGACTGTCTGCGGTATAGGAAATAAGAAGAACAAGTGGTTTATGGAGGTTATAA
>JAHJCI010000132.1 GCA_018813085.1 Candidatus Omnitrophota bacterium
ATCGTATGCAAGAATTTGAATTGGGACAGTGAGTGCTGTTGCTGCAGCTATATCTTGAAGAATTGTTATAAAGTTCCTGATAATACCTTTCTCTATTTTGGAGAGAAGCATCATCAATATTTCCTCTTACAAAATTAGCCCTGTCTGCATACTCTAAAGAATAAGAGGTAAAGAATTGAATAGTTACTGAGAAGACATAGGGCAATAAAGCGCCTAATACTATGCCAAAGGCAAAAGTAAAGCCGAACCAAACAGGGGGTAATATCAAGAAGCTCACACCCACGCCAACTGCCATTAATAAAAGTGAAAACTTTCTATTGCTCTTCATCAAGGAAAGTGTTTTACCGATACCAATCTTGAAGAATTCTTTCTTTCCCTGCTGGCGATACTCATCGCCAAGGGCGAGGATTCTGCTGCGATTTGTCTTAAAGACATTCACTCCGCTAAAGAACCTGGCTAAACCTGTATCCAGGATGCTCTTTATATTTACAATTAATCCACCCAGCCCAAGCAAGACAACTGCCGAAGCAGCAAGCATAGATACTCCTAAACCGGGCAAGGCAACGCCTAAGGCAAGAATGCCTAAAGATACAACTAAAGGTAAGATTGTTTTTAGCGGATTGGCCTTTACGGCTTTAGTTACCTTCTTGGCAGGATTTTCTTGATTGCTTAAGCCCTGGCCGGATTCCGATTGAACCTGGTATTGCCTGAATGCTTCGGCCTGAGCCTCGATTGCTGCTTCTTCATTGGCTTGATTTTCATGCAGGATAATCTGAAGGGTAATAAAATCTATGACGTGCCTGTTATATCCGTGCTGCGAGAGAATTGTTATTATTTCTTTCTGGTCAAGATTCCAGATGATTTCGCCATTTGCCGTTCTATAAGCAACAACGGGAGGCCCTGTAATCTTCCCTGATTTAATCAGGTATCTTTCTAATATTCTTAAAGCCTCTGCCAGCTTTCTAAATTGGGCCGAAACTACCGGCTCCAGTATATATTTTTGCGCTGCGGCATACATTGCCTGGGAGACAATAGGATGCTGTAGGGTTTTATAGTTATCGTCTTCTCGTATTGGGCTTAACAACGGCTTTGCTCGTACCGCGGCAAGACCCGAACTCAAGGCATTACCCAGCTGCTGGAAGATATATCTGATGTATTGTTTTATCCTGTCATAAGCATTTGTCGTTGAATTCTTAACGCCGTAGACAAGAGACGGATTTAAAATGCCTAAAAGCGATACCTCGGTTAATAATAACCAATATGACCAAGCCATGTCGCCTGCGCCAAGATACGGCTGTGTAATTCTTCCGCTCAAAACAAGCATCGTAACAAATACAGCAATGATTGCGGCTTGTTCTTTAAATACAGTCTGCATATCCCTTACCGCCTGAAATATTGATATTGTCTTGTCTAATTGTTTTCCGGAATTCGATGAGCCGATGACTAATTTTTTACCCATAAAATAATTCCATAATCCCTTAAGGCCAAAAATAGAATAAGACATAATTGCCCAGCCAAAGACCAATGTATATTTAAGGTGCCTCATAAGTAAATGGAGCGCACTTGGTTTGTTTTCTGCAGAATTTAATGAAGCTCGTCTTAGATAAAACAGCACTGTAACTACGCTGCCGCTTCCTATAAAGCAGATAAGCGGCCCTAATACACCAAAGAAATAAACCGGCAAGAAAGGAGAAATCATCAGACATGGCAGTAACAAAGCTAAAGAGAAAAGCCGGGATTTATTAATAATAACGAGGTCTATCCTCTTCCAGATCGAAAGTTGCTTTGAACCAAAGAAATCCCTCACCTGTTTTGTAAATATGCCTTTCTTTAACCAATCCGCCGGCCTATTGAATAGAATCTCGCAGGCTCCAAAGATATACTTAGTGTATTGTTTGGCTTCTTCCAATATGCTGCTGGAAACCGCTTCTTTAAACCTCATATCTATTAAGTCGGCGTATTTACCGTAATAACCCTGGGTATGGAGGTCTATTTCTACGCTTAGGTCCTCTGAAACCCTATTCTCCGGCCACCACTCATTCTGACGCAGCAAATCTTTTCTCAAGTATGCGTTATGGCCGACTAAAGGCGTTATTGAGCCGGTTAAAACAGCGTTGATAAATGCGAGGTCATAATAAATACGGGTCATATATCCAATTAGCCTGGTGTAATAATTCTCATCTTCGTTACTTGGTTC
>JAHJCI010000133.1 GCA_018813085.1 Candidatus Omnitrophota bacterium
ACCACGCAGGCAAAATTATAAGCCGGCATTCCGTCGGATTTAATCAGCACCTGATCCTTAATCAGGCTTGCGTCAAAATCGATCTCCCCGCGTATTAAATCATTTATCTCGATCTTCTCAGGCTGAACTCTAAAAATTATTGCTTCTTTCGGCTTGTTGCTTGCTTCTGATTTCTCAAGATAGGCCTTGTCGCTATCCAGGAGTTTTTGAGCATATTTTCTATATATGTCCAGGCGCTCGCTCTGACAATAGATCTGACCCCAGTCAAGGCCCAGCCAGCTCAGGCTCTGCAGGATTTCATCCAGGTATTCCTTTTTTGAGCGCTCTTTATCCGTATCCTCGATCCTTAAAATAAACTCGCCCTTCTGGGACTTTGCGTAGAGCCAGTTGAATAAAGCCGTCCTTGCCCCTCCGATATGCAAGTTTCCCGTCGGGGAAGGAGCGAATCTAACCCGTATCATCTTGTTATTCTGATCCCTTCTTCGATTGCCTTTTTATTAATTTTGATAAGATTCTTTTTGCCTGCCGGAGCAATCTCTTCAATCGCGCGAAAAGCAAGCGCCTTGCTGAGCACTTTCTTTTTTTGGATGTAGCCACCCAGGGCCAGCATATTAGCTATTCTAATATTACCTAACTTAATAGCTTCTTCGGTAAAGGGGAAATAAATTTTATTCAAGCCCTCTTTTGGCGGCGTTCTCAATAAAGAGCTGTTTATTAACAATAACCCTTTATGTTTTAACCTCTGTTTAAACTTTAGCAGTGACGGCTGATTCATGATAATCAGCGTATCTGCCTTCTCGACATAAGGAGAGAAAATTTCTTCAGAGGAAATAATTACCATACAGTAAGCAGCGCCCCCGCGCACCTCAGCCCCATAAGAAGGAAGCCAGGTAATATTCAAGCCGCCCAATAAAGCTGCCTGTACAATAACCTTGCCCAAAAGCATTATTCCCTGGCCGCCGCTGCCGGCGATTATAATCTTTTCTGTCATTATTTAATTCTTCCTACGGGAAATTCCCTGCTCATTACATCACGGATCCAATCCAACGATTGTTTCGCAGACATCTGCCAATACGTAGGGCAGGGAGAAAGCACTTCAACCAATGAAAAACCGATATTCTCAACCTGATTACGGAATGCCTGTTTTATCGCACTTTTCGTTTTTAATACCCCTTGGGGAGAATCAAGAGCCACCCGCTCAATATATTTTACCGCCGTTAATTGTGCCAATAATTCCGAGATTTTAAGAGGATATCCTGTAAGAGAGGCATCGCGGCCTGCCGGGGTAGTAGCTGTCTTCTGCCCTAATAAAGTAGTCGGCGCCATTTGTCCTCCGGTCATTCCATAAACAGCGTTATTAATAAATACGACCGTCAGATTTTCTCCCCGGTTTGCGGCATGAATCGTCTCAGAGGTTCCGATTGCCGCCAGGTCTCCGTCGCCCTGGTAAGTAAAAACGATATTATCCGGCCTGTACCTTTTTATCCCCGTGGCTACTGCCAGGGCGCGGCCATGGGCAGCCTCACAAACATCAAAATTCCAATAATTATAAGCTATCACCGCGCAGCCAACCGGAGCAATAGCAATCACCTTTTCTCTGATATTTAACTCATCCACTATCTCGCTGATAAGCCTGTGAACAATACCATGGCCGCAACCAGCACAGTAGTGCGTTGTTAGCTTATTTAAAGATGTTGGATAACTAAAAATTTTTTTCATTGAAATCAGCTCGTGCCTTCTTTAAAGCTCTACTTTCTTCTTAAAGAACTTCTTAAGAATTTCTTCTTCTTTGGGAATCCCTCCCCCGGCCCGGCCAAAAAATTCTACGCTTTTCTTTCTCTCAACCGCAAGCCTGACATCCTCTAGCATCTGGCCATATGACATCTCTAACACTATATACCTGCGTACTCCCGGCAGGTTACAAAACGCCTTGAGAGGAAAAGGCCAAAGGCTAATCGGCCGAATAAGCCCCACCTTCATGCCTTTTTTTCTCAAGCCATACATCAGGCCGCGGGCAATTCGCGCCATTGTGCCATAAGCAACAAAAACGGTATGCGCATCTTCGAGGAATAAACCTTCCCAGCTTTGTTCTTGAACCTGAATCTTTTTATATTTTTTTTGTAAAATTTTATTGATTTCCTCTAATTTTCCTTCGGCTAAGAAAAGTGACCTGATGATATTCGGCGAGCGAGCCTTACAGCCGGTCAATGCCCATTTTTTTTGCGTTGTGCGTTGCGCGTTTTGCGTTGTGCGTTTTTTTCTTGTGCAATAAATAGGCTCCATCATCTGTCCGAGCATACCATCGCCTAAAATGATAACCGGATTTCTATAGCGGTCGGCCAGCTCAAATGCCGAAAACATTAAATCAAACGCCTCCTGCACTGAGGAAGGAGCCAGAACTATAGAGTGATAATCACCGTGCCCTCCGCCTTTTGTGGCCTGAAAATAATCTGATTGCGAAGGCGCTATATTCCCCAGCCCGGGCCCGCCGCGCATAATATTAACGATTACGCAGGGAAGCTGACAACCGGCAAGATAAGAAATACCTTCCTGCTTAAGGCTTATGCCGGGGCTGGAAGAAGAGGTCATTACCCGGCCGCCTGCAGCCGAAACCCCTAAGACCATATTTATTGCAGCTAATTCCGACTCCGACTGGATAAATATACGCCCTACTTCAGCCATCCTCTTTGCCATGTAAGCAGTGAGTTCGTTCTGCGGAGTAATAGGATAGCCGGCATAAAAAACACAGCCGGCCTGAACCGCTCCTTCTGCAATCGCTTCGTTTCCCGTCATCAATACTTTTTTCACAAAATTACCTCTTAAGGTTACCAAAGGTTACTATTAGTTACTAAGGCAGAATTTAAACAATATATGCGTTACTAACAGTTACGTCTTTGCAACCTATGGTAACCGTTAGTAACAAACTGTCCTTCTGTTTGGATTTAGCAACTGTTAGTAACTATTTCTACTTCCACACTTCAATACAGCAATCCGGGCATATCAAGGCACACTGCATACAACCCAGGCATTCTTCCCGAATGTCCATAAACTTTACTGGCTTAACGCCAAGAGAATTCAAATCAGTATCAACTTTAATTAATTTGCGAGGGCAAAAACTAATACAAAGCAGGCAACTCTTGCATCTTTCCTGGTCAATGGTTATCTTAGGCATTCTCTTATGCTTTTGGCTATTCCTTCTGCGGTTAAACCATACTTCTCTAATAAGACACTCCTGCTGCCGTGAGGAATGAATTCATCCGGTAACCCAAGCCGCTTTACAGGGCGTTCCAACAACTCTCCCAACGCTGAACCAAAGCCGCCGCTAGCTATGCCTTCTTCTACGCTAAAAATAAACTTTGTGCTTAGCCTGTTTAACAAATCTCTATCTAACGGCTTTAGGAATCGAGCATTAATCACTGTACAGGAAATACCTTCTTTTTCCAATAAATTTGCCGCTTCCAGGCTCGGCAGCACCATACTGCCTAAAGCCACTATTGCCGCATCACTGCCTTCTTTGAGGACCTCTGCTTTAGCTAATTCCAGCCCCAGCCCGGAGGGCAACGAATCCGTAAACGGACAAACAGCCCTGGGATATCTAATTGCAACCGGCTTATCAAGGCTTAAAGCAAACTCCAGCATGCGCTGAAATTCAGGCCCGTCTTTGGGTGCCATTATTACTAAATTGGGGATAAGCCTTAAATAAGCAAGGTCAAAAGTTCCCTGATGAGTCACGCCGTCTTCTCCGACTACTCCTGCGCGGTCAATCGCCAAGACCAGATTCAGGCCCTGTAAAGCCACATCCTCGATAATCTGATCAAAGGCCCGCTGAAGAAATGTAGAATAAATTGCTACTACCGGTTTGAATCCGGCACGCTTTAATCCGGCGGCAAAACAGATTGCGTGTGATTCGGCAATTCCTACATCGAAAAATCTTTTTGGAAAAGCATCCCTAAAGGAGTCGAGGCCGGTACCTTCTGGCATTGCTGCGGTAACCGCAACAATCTTAGGGTCTTTTCTGGCTAATTCCATCAATTTACTGCTAAAAACTTCTGTGTAGCTTCTGCTTACCAGATCTTTCTTGCGCACTTCTGCGGTAGAGATATCAAAAGGGGCTGCGCTATGGAACCTTACCGGCTCCTTCTCTGCCGGTAAATAACCTTTTCCTTTAACAGTTACAATATGCAAGAGCCGCGGCCCGTTGAGTTTAATAATATTTTTCATAGCCGGGATTAATACTTCCAGGTTATGCCCGGCAAGGGGGCCGAAATAACGAAATCCCATTTCCTCAAAAAACATCCCCGGGACAAACAAGCTCTTAAGCGCCTCTTCGAATTTATCCATCATTCTCAAGATGCGCCGACCTCGCGGAATGCGCGTCTTCAATAAATTCTCCACGGCATTGCGAAAACGGTTATATATCGGAAGGGAAATTATTTTATTAATATAATTACTCAAAGCTCCGGCATTGGGGGCAATGCTTAATTCGTTAGTGTTTAAGATAACTAAGAGGTTGCTCTTCATCTGCCCTGCATTATTCAAACCCTCGAAACATAGCCCGTTGCTTAGAGAACCGTCCCCGATAACCGCGACAACCTTCTGCTCTCGGTTATTGACAGCCAGGCCTAAGGCAAGGGATATTGCCGTACCGCTGTGCCCGGTAAGGAAAATGTCATAAATGGATTCTTTAGGGTTAGGAAAGCCACTTAATCCCTGATATTGACGCAGGGAATCAAAAGCTCTGTTTCTGCCCGTTAAAATCTTATGTGCGTAAGATTGATGCCCGACATCCCAGACAATCTTATCTTCTGGCAAATCCAGGCAATAATGTAAAGCCATGGTTAACTCAACGGCACCCAGGCTGGAAGCAAGGTGCCCTCCGGTTGAGGAAACAACCTCGATGATGCGCTGGCGAACCTCTTCTGCCAAAAAGCGCAGCTCTTCAATATTCAACCTCTTTAATTCCTTAGGGGAATTAATCTTCTCCAAGTACATCCTGGCTATCCTCTTTAGACTCAAATTCTTCGCTGATGAAGTTTCCTTCTTTTTTCACTAATTTTTCTACTTTCATTTTGGAATCCTTTAGTAATTTAGAACAATTCCTGGCTAGCTCAATGCCTTCTTCATATTTTTTCAGTGCTTCATCAAGAGAAAGATTTCCTACTTCTAAATCCTGAACTATTTTCTCCAGCCTCTTTAAAGACTTCTCAAAATCAATTGCCTTTGTCATATTTTCCCCCTTATTACCCTAACCCCTGGCTACTACCTGTCATCTATCTTTACTACTTTGGATTGGAAACTCCCTTTTGCCAACCTGGTCCTTACCGTATCTCCCTGCTTCAGGGAACTTGCCTCTTTAATAATCTCTCCGCCTGAAGTTGTAGTCAGGCTAAAACCGCGCGCAAGAATCGAAATCGGATTTAAAGCATGAAATTTTCCGATAGCTGCAGCCAGTCTCTCTTCCATTATCTTTGTGAAATTATGGATTGCCACGTAGGCAGAACGGGCGTATCCGTCAATATCCTGTTGCAACTCTTCAATTTTCTGCAAGGGATGCCTGAACGCCGGCCTGGCGATAAAGGCATTGAGTTCATCTTTTAAATTGCTTATCTTCTCTTTTATGAAACCGGTAATTAACAAACTATCCCGCTGCAATAATCTTAAAATTTCGGTTTTTTTGCTTACGATTATTTTTGCCGCGGCCGTAGGAGTCTCTGCCCTGAGATCAGCAACCAAATCTGAGATTGTAGTATCGATTTCATGGCCTACCGCAGAAATGACCGGGATCCTGGAGGCGGATATTGCGCGCGCAACTACTTCTTCGTTAAATGCCCATAAGTCTTCCATGCTCCCGCCTCCCCTGCCGATGATTAAAACATCTACCTTCTCGGGAAGACTGTTAAATTCTAAAATTGCCTTGACAATATCATCTCTTGCTCCCTCTCCCTGAACGAGAGTCGGCCTGAGAATAACGCGCAGGAATCCTGCCTCTGTTTTTAGGATTTTAAGGATATCCCTGATTGCCGCGCCAGTAGAAGAAGTCGCTATCCCCACAGAAAAAGGCATTATGGGAATAGGCTTTTTCTTTTTCTCGTCGAATAAGCCCTCTTTGAATAATTTCTCTTTGAGCTGTTGGAAGGCAAGCTGCAGCGAGCCGATTCCTTTAGGTTCGATCTTTTCTATGACAATCTGATACTGCCCGCGCTTGCCA
>JAHJCI010000012.1 GCA_018813085.1 Candidatus Omnitrophota bacterium
CGCTTCTTTCCAGGACTAAGGCAAGCCTTGAAGATGAAATATCAAGAGTTACGCGCGACAACATCTGTTCATTATTTTCCTTAAGCAAAGAGCCGGAACTTAAGGACTCAGGCACGGATTGCAAGGTAATATTAACCGGTGAAAAAGCGCTTTTTATGGGCAAAGAAAAACTTGATAGTCGGGCATTGCGTTACACCATCACCTTGGAAAGAATCCCCCCTATTGAAACCAACCCTTACGGCCTGGTTATCGCCGGGGTTAAACAGGAAGAGGTACAGGCGCAATGAGAATGCTTAAAAAACTTTTTGTATTAATAATTGTTTTGGAATTGGTTCTGGCAGGGCAACCCTATGCATCTGGCGCGTCAAATTACAGTAATGAGGTTATTCCTTTAAGATTAAAAGCCGGCATGATTACCGAGGCAGAGTTTCCGGAAAAAATCGCCAACGTTACAAAAGGCGTCTCAAGCGAATTTTTACAGATTGAGATCTTAGAAAACAGGATGTTTCTTTTGCCCAGAGAAAACTTTGACTCACAACTATACGTGGTCACCCAGGATAATGTTTCCTATTGCCTGCATTTAATTATGGATGAAACAGAGGCGCCCACCCGCATAAAGATTAAAAAACCACCTGAAAAGCCGGATGAAGAACAAGATAAGCAGGTACTAAATACCATTGAATTAATGAAAGCGCTTTTAAATGGCCAGCTTCCGCCGGGCTCAGTCAGTGCAAAGCTGCAAAACAAAGAGATTTTTAATAACGCTAAATTCCGCATAACTGCGGATGAAGTTTACGAGCTTCAAGGAGGAGTAAAAGCCTTTGTTTTGACATTTGAAAACCTCATAGATAAACCGGTTGTTGTGCCTATTGAGCACATAGAGCTTCCGGGACTACTCGCAATGAGCATTGACAGTCAGATATTGGAGGCGCGACCTCACAATACTAATAGGAAGACCTCGGGTTATACCACAAAGGCTTACCTGATTATTAAAGGACTAACGCAATGAAACTACCGATTGATAAGATTCTTAGGTTTAATAAGCTTCCGCCGGTGTTACGCAATAATCCAAAGCTTGCTATTGCGATTATTTTGTCTCTTACGGTTGCGCTCATATTCCTGCTTTTTGCAGGAGGTAAGGAAACCCAAAAAATCCGCAAAACCCTAGAGATTTTCGAGACTAAGAAATCCGCTGGTTCAAGCGAGGATAAAGATGTCGGGGTCTTAGTGGGGCAAGTGGATACAAAGTCTTATGTTTCGCGCATTGAAAAGCAGTATTACGATATCAGTTCAAAGTTTGATTCTGTCAATGAGCGGATCGGGGCGCTTGAAAAAAATGCCCAAGACTTGCGTAAAAACCAGAGCGATATGGGCAGGATTATCGTGGACCTTGATAAAAGGGCAACGGATAAGCTTACACGAGATTCCGGTTTAATAAAGAAGGAACTTGAGCGGGGGCTAATCACCGGTTCTATTGAAGAAGCACTGCGCAGTCCTCTTTCCATGTCGCAACCAGCCAGGCAAGCAATCAATTTAGAGATGGCTAAAGTCGGCGAAATAAAGATTGAGGAAAAAGCTCTCCAAGAGAGGTACGTTTATCTTCCTTTGGGCAGCTTTGTTGAGTGCACTCTTCTTACCGGTGTATACGCCCCTGCCAACGAAAGCAATCCCTTGCCGGTATTAATCAGCGTAGATGAGGCCTTTTATGGACCGAATAACACAAGAATTCCCCTTAAAGGGGCTTTTGCCATTGGTAAAGCCGTAGGAGATGTAGTCTCAAAAAGGGCGATTATTCAGATTGTGAGTTTTTCTACAGTATTGCCAAATGGACAAGTTTTTGAGCATGAGGCGAATTTGGGGTATCTGGCTGATAATGACGGGCATCTGGGTATGCCAGGTGAGCTAATTTATAACACAGGAAGGCAGTTAAGTTTGGATTTCTTATCTGGATTCCTTGCTGGTGGAGCTGAAGCTCTCTCCCAAACAGAAACCTCCACCATGGCCAGTGTCTATGGTCAGACCTCTAAGAACGTTACCGGAAACACCGGCCGCTATGCCATGTTTTCAGGATTAGCTAATAGCGCGCAAGGGATGTCCAGCTATTACCAGAAACAATTAGAAGCAATGATCCCTGCAATAAAGATTGAGGCAGGTAAAAAAGCTGTCTTTGTCATTCAGAAAGGAGTGCAAATTGAAGGCCTGGAAGTTCCTGGCAGTGATTTTGGTTATATCGAGTAGCAGCGGTTGCTCTGTGTCCAAAGGATTGGTTAAAGACACACCAAATAAGGTAATGGCCGCGTATATGGAGGCTGTATCTGGTGGAAGGGCTGATTCTGTTAATTACATAAAGGAAAACTTAAAAATTAATAAAGCCTTTGGTTATGTCAAGCCTTATGTGCCGGTTGTTGAGCCGGCAGATGTCAGGCTAGTCTGGCTTCCAGCGCATAAGTCAAAACATTCGCCTGAGGTTTTAGTAGGCGGGCACTGGGTTTATATCATGGTAAAACAGTCGCGCTGGTTTATTGATACGCAAGCCCAAGGTGAAGCAAGAGTCCCTTTGATAGTCCCTTATAAAGAAGCTAGTAAAAAATGATGAAAACCAAAACCATAGAGAGCCTTTTTGAGGAAGGCATGTCATTTACAGAGCTCCTGCCTTATTTTAGCTATGAGAACGGCTTTTTTGTGCTTAAAGACGGAAGCTTAGGACAGGTCTGGGAGGTTTCCTTAATTGAAAGCGAAACAAAATCCAGTGTTCATTTAGAGCAATTGACCCAGATGATAGAGGGTATTATTATCAGACTGCCGGAAGAATCGGTGAGTTGCCAGTTTATACTAATTTGCGATGAAGATTTTGAGAATAAGCTCCAAAGCTATAGAGATTTTTCTAAATGTTTTGATAACGAGATAGTAAGGCAGGCAAGTATAAGTAGGCTTGAGCATTTAAGAATAGGAAAGACTGGTTTTTTTGAGCAGCACACCGGCACTTATTCGTCAAAGAGAATACGCTGCTTCTTTACCTTGCGCTATTTTCCTTCGTCTATACGTACGACGTTAAGCGATAAACTGCAATTTTATTTTACCGGGAAAAATAGCATAGGCGAGAAATTATCAGCCGACTTCCTGGTGAATTGCCAGAGCATTACCAGGTTCTCTGATGTAGTAGGGGGAGTATTTAAGGCCTGCGAAATCAAATACATCAGGCTTAATGAAGAAGAGCTGCGCTGCCTGCTTTATAAATTGCTGAATCCCAAACGAGCAAAGAGTTTACCTATGCCGGTATTTAGGGAAGATGAACCTTTGACAGAGCAACTCTTATACAATTGCCCGAAAGTAACCGGCGAGGGTTTTGAATTTGAGGACAACCTTTTTAAG
>JAHJCI010000134.1 GCA_018813085.1 Candidatus Omnitrophota bacterium
ATTAAGGCGGTTTGATAAATAAGCCTTTATCTCCTGGCCGTATTGTTTCGGCTTTGCTTGGAGGATTTCCTCTATTTTCTTTATAAGCGGGTATATAGAAAACGATACCTTCTCCAGAATCTCCGGAACTATCGTATCAGTCTGCTTAAGCAGTGAATAAAGCAGGTGCTCGCAATCAACCTGCTGATGCTTAAACTTCTCAGCGATCTGAACTGCCTGCTCTACGGCTTCCTGCGCTTTTAAAGTAAACTTATCCATCCTCATCTCAGGGACATCCTTTCAGCCAATCGGGGGTCACCCTTTCAGCCAAGCGTAAGGGTGACCCCATAATCGGAGATTTAATTTATTTTTTTAGACTAAAACTTTTTACACCTTATAAGTTATAAGGAACACTCTCCCGATTGGGTCGAGGACAAACTCCCGATTGGCTGAAAGGGCGTCCCTCTTTTATTAGCACTCAATACTCAGGAGTGCTAATAAAAACACAAAAAAAATTATGTTTTTTCTTCTATTTCTAAAATCATTTTAATGCCGTGTATATTTACGCCTTTTTCTTCCATCAGGTAATGAACATATTCCAACCTTCTTACCTCCTTCATGGAGTAAAGCCTGCTCTTCTTTCCAACACGCCTTGGTTTAACAACGCCTGCTTTATCTAAAGCGCGTAATGTCCATAATGGTAATTCAACAAGTTTACTAACCACGCTTATAACATAAACAGGTTCATCAGGACTAATCTTTATATCAAACGTGCCCATCTGAACTCCCCTCTAAATTACCTTCTTTTTATCTCATTTTAAATCTATCATAATATCATTATTTTGTCAAGTATTTTTAATAAGTATTTTTAGATATTCTAACTGATTATTTCTATCTCTTTATTTCTCAGTAGATTAGGTAAAAGATTATTATTGATATTTATCTCCAAACTTACTGACTTTGCGTCAAATTTTTTACTTTTTACTTTAGCATTGCGATATAGGTAATCAACCAAATCCATCCGGTTTAGTGGTATTGAAAGCTTAATTGATGTCATTCTTGGATTACAATAACTCTCAATAACCTCAATTAACCCTTCTATATTTTCTTTTGTCTTAGCTGAAATAAAAATAGAATTTAAGAACCTTTCTTGCATCCATCCCAGCATTGCCCTGTCTTGCTGAAGGTCTATTTTATTTAAAACAGTAACCATCGGCTTATCTGCGCATTTAAGTTGCTCCAGTACCTCAAAGACTGCTTTACCCTGTTCCTGGATTCGAGGGTGGTTGGAGTCTAATACATGAATCAAGAGGTCTGCTTCAATAACCTCTTCCAATGTAGCATGAAATGCATCGATAAGATGGTGCGGTAAGTGGTGTAGAAAACCGACCGTATCGGAAATAATTACCTTTGCCCCGGAAGGAAGGCTCATGCGCCTGGATAAAGGGTCAAGCGTTGTAAACAAGCTGTTTTCAACGTGCTGGCCGGCATTGGTTAAGGAATTTAGTAAAGTAGATTTGCCGGCATTAGTATAGCCGACCAGGGCTATACAAAAAATATTTTCCTCTTTGCGCTTTTTACGTAAAAGATTTCTGTGGCCGGATAAATGCTTTAAATCCTCTTTTAATTTAAAGATCCTTTTATTAATCCGCCTGCGGTCAATTTCTAATTTTTGCTCGCCAGGCCCTCTTGTTCCGATACCGCCTCCTAACCGCGATAGCATAATACCCTTGCCTGCAAGCCGCGGCAGGAGATATTCAAGTTGCGCTAACTCTACCTGTGTATTGCCTTCCGGAGAACGGGCGTGACGGGAGAAAATATCAAGGATCAGCTGTGTGCGGTCTATTGTTTTTTTGCCGATTATCTCTTCTAAATTACGCTGCTGAGTCCCTGAAAGGTCATGGCTGAAAATAACGCTATCGATATCTTCTGCCTGAGTGAAAAGATTTATCTCTTCGGCCTTGCCTTTGCCGATAAATAAATCAGGAGTCGGCTTATCGCGCAGGCAAAAAATTTGCCCGGCAGGTTCTACATTAGCGGCCCTTGCCAGCTCTTCTAGTTCTCTGACAATATCTGTTCTGGGCCAGGTATTTTTTTCTTGCTTGAAATCGATAATAACTAAAAGC
>JAHJCI010000135.1 GCA_018813085.1 Candidatus Omnitrophota bacterium
CTGGGGGACGTTCCCCCAGACGACACCCTGCTATTTTATAACACCTTGATATTAAATACGTTACAAGTCAATCTCTTTAATCCATGCCCCATGTATATTACAAAGCTCTATTACCGCAAGCTTTCCGTTTGTAACTTTAAGATGTAATGCCGCCGCGGGATTCAGTTTATCCGGAGTCAGAATTACCCTGGAAATAACTTTCTTATCAATATAAAAATCTATGTGGACGATAGAATGCTCTGCCAGCATTGGATGCTGAATTTCTCCCATTTTTACTTGTACATCCTGGCAGCCCTCCGGTATCAAGCCGCACTTTTTTACAAGTGTGATAACCGGAATATGCTTCTTCTCGAGTTCCGTTAAATTATTCACATCCTTAGGAATTTTTATTGCATCTTGTTTCATTTCAAAAGATCCCTTTGGCGCACCGCAAACAGGGCACTTATCCGGGGCAGTCCCATCAATTGATATAAACCCGCATATTTTACATACAAAACCTTCCATAGCTCACCTCCCGTACTGAACAATCCCTCTCTTAAACCATGCTCTTACCCAATTCAAATGCCTTCTGCAGCAGGTGTGGATACTTAAGAATCTTTCCCTTTTCATCGACCCCCATACAGAACAACTCCTGCGAATATTCGGCATTAATAGTAGCAAAGAAGTTCTTCAAAATTGATTTCGCATTATTAAAAAAATCCTCTCTACTGGAGGCTTCCACACAAATAAAAGCCCCTTTCTTCTTTCGCCCAAATATATCCTTCTTTAGCATATATTTTACCCGCCAAATACACTGAAAACGGTCTATCATCATTTTAGCCTGAGCACTCAAAGAACCAAAAAATATCGGAGAGGCCAAAATTACAATATCTGTCTCTTCAATTCTCTTGTAAACGGACTGCATATCGTCTTCTACTATGCAGGTCCCGTCATCTCTCGTATTCTGGCATTCCTGACAGGGAGAAAATTTGAGCGTATTTAGAATCACCTTTTGCACCCGGGCTCCGCTGGCCTTAACGCCTTCCAGGGCCTTATCAAGCAATATATCCGTATTCCCCCCTGCTCTGGGACTTGCACTTATTCCTAATACTTTCATATATTAACTCAATAATTTTCGCAAAGAAGCTCATAATAGGCTTGGGGATGCTCACACGCAGGGCATTCCTCAGGCGCTTCCTTGCCTTCATGAACGTATCCGCAGTTGCGGCATTTCCACTTAATCGCCTTATCTCTTTTAAATACCGCTGCCTCTTGTATATTCTTAAGTAATTTCCTGTATCTTTTTTCATGTTCTTCTTCTACTTCGGCTATTTCCTTAAACTGAACCGCTACTTCTTCAAAACCTTCTTTTCTTGCTGTTTCTTCAGCTTCTTTGTAAAGCTTTCTCCACTCAAGATTCTCACCGGCTGCAGCAGCTGCTAAATTAGCAGCCGTATCTCCTATTGCCCCCGCAGGATAACTGGCTTGAATCTCGACCTCGCCGCCTTCCAATAATTGAAAAAACCGCTTGGCATGCTCCTTTTCATTATCTGCAGTCTCTAAGAAAATTGCCGCTATCTGCTCAAACCCTGCTTTTTTCGCAATAGAAGCAAAGTAAGTATAGCGATTCCTGGCTTGTGATTCTCCGGCAAAAGATGCTAATATATTCTTCTCTGTTTGTGTTTCCTTAATAGATTTTCCCATGGCCTAAGCCTCCTTTCTTAAATGCTGCGGAGTAAGATCAATTACTTCGCTTACCTTCATAAGTATTAAGTATTCCGGCTTTGGGAATAATGCCTCCGGCTGCCGTGAATGCCCCTTCTCGCCCTGAAGGTTCTTTATAATCCGCTGTGTTATTCTATTAGTAATCCTCGCCTCCCAGTCCCTAAGGACAGGCATTTTAATGCCTTTTCCTGTAATTATTTTCGCTTTTCCTTTTAAGCAATATCCCTCGAAGCTGTGTTCGTTAACTGCCGTAATGCTTATCCGGGGATTTCTCTTAAGGTTTTCAAAGGTCCTGGCTTTATAAAGGTCAAGTAAATAGATAGCACCGTTACGGTTAATTTTTACTACTCCCTTACAGGAATTATGAGGGATGCCTCTCTTATCTAAGCTTGAAACTATAGTGAAAGGTTGTCTTCTGAAAAACTCAACAACCTCATTGCTCAATTTAGTCATAATTAGACACTAAGTTCTTTATCCGCTGATTTTCTCCATTGGCTCGCCGCAACAAACAAGCTCCCCGCCGCCTACTTTTGTTACCTTGACTTCATTGCCGCAAATATTACACTTATATTGCTCTCCTAATTTTTCTACTGCCATGTTTTCCTCCTTTGCTCACAGTTTTATATCTTTAAGAATACTCTTCATGGTTTCTGCCGAAAATTTCAATTGTTTTTGCTCAATTAAAGAAAGTTCTAAACGTAAAATCCTGCTTAATCCGCTTCTGTTGATTATGGAAGGGACGCTCAAGCATAAATCATTTATTCCGTAATAATCGCTTACAAGGGTAGATACAGGCAATACCGAATTCTCATCCCTTAATATCGATGCGATAATCTTTACCAATGCCAGCGCTATCGCATAATAAGTTGCGCCTTTTGCCTTGATAATTTCATAAGCCGCATTCTTAACCTCTTCAAAAATCTTGCTCAATTCATTTTTGTAATCGCATTTATTATTACAAACCGGGCAATATTCAGCCAGTACCATACCGCCTATATTAGCATGGCTCCAGACAGGTAGCTCGGTATCTCCGTGCTCGCCTATAATATAAGCGTGAACGTTTCTAGGGTCAACACGGCAATGTTCGCTTATTAAATACCTGAATCTTGAGCTGTCTAATACGGTGCCTGAACCAATTACCCTGCCGGAAGAAAAACCGGATATCTTTAGCGTAATATAGGTTAATATGTCCATGGGATTGGAGACTACCAATAAAATAGACTCTGAAGCATGCTTTATTATCCGCGGAATAATCTCTTTAAAGACTTCCACATTCCTTTGCACTAAATCTAATCTTGTCTCCCCGGGCCTTTGCTTGGAGCCGGCAGTAATTACGACAATATCGGCTCCTTGGCATCCTTCATAGCCTGCGGCAGATATTGCTACCGGCGCAACAAGGCTAGTGCCGTGATTTAAATCCATGCATTCTCC
>JAHJCI010000136.1 GCA_018813085.1 Candidatus Omnitrophota bacterium
GATTGGCGGATCCGCCGAAGCGTGTGAACACGCAGGCGGAGGCAGAAATGTCCAATCCCTTTATATAGTGTTTATAAAGCGTAACAGTATGTCGGTCTCTATCTGATGCAGGCGCAGGATATTTGAGGGGGACTGTCCCTAGTACGAGAGGACCTGAAGAAACGAACCTCTGGTGTTCCAGTTGTCCTGCCAAGGGCAAAGGCTGGGTAGCTATGTTCGGAAGGGATAAGCGCTGAAAGCATCTAAGTGCCAAGCCCACCCCAAGATTAGATATCCCTCTCTGGCCGTAAGGCTGGAGTGAAGGCAGGTTGTAGACTACAACCTTGATAGGCGCGGTGTGTAAGGCCCGTAAGGGCTTTAGCTAACGCGTACTAATTTGCCAATCGGCTTGACCTTATTATATAAATTATCAGAATTATTTGTTGCCCCTCTTAACAGGGGCAAACTAGATTTCCAGCGATCATACTGAAGGGGAAACACCCGTTCCCATTCCGAATACGGAAGTTAAGCCCTTCAAGGCCGATGGTACTGCGTTCGTAAGGATGTGGGAGAGTAGGTAGTTGCTGGGATTAATAAAAAGGGGATGGCATAATCAGCTGTCCCCTTTACATTTTTTGGTTTGCTACATCTGTGTTCCCTCTTTTTAGCAAAGTAAGCCGGACAGCAAAATCCCAATACAAATTACTAATTTAAGATTAAGCAGAAAAGAGCTGCTTTTTAACTTTTTGCTATGAGTAAAATTTTACTTATCAGTTTTGAGTATCCTACAGGAAAGAAATATTGCGGCGGTGTGGGTCATATTGTAAAGCAGTGCAGGGATGCGTTGCTTGAGTCGGGATACGAAGTTTACGTATTAATTACCAGGGAGTTTGTAAAAAAACACCCGGTAAAATTACTACTACCTGACGGAAACCTTGTGCGTTATTATAATTTCTGGGCGTTTGGGAAACACTATGATTGGCGTAACTTCAGTTATATAATCCAGAATTTTGTCAATTGGACCAAGGATTTAAGAAAACTTAAGAATTCCCGAGGGCAAAGGCCGAGGATAATTTATCACTTTCATAGCATTTTAAGAAGGGAGAAGGACTCAGGGTTTAATACCTTTAACCGCTACCTGCTGAATCAGGAGAGGATGATTGAGATTGCAGATAAGGTAATTTGCCCTTCCCGCTATGAATACGATAATTTTATGAGGTATTTTCCTTTTGCCTCGAATAAGGTATTTTTAATTGAGAACACAGTAGAGTATTTCTTGCGTAACCGTACAGAGGTCAATAAAATCAGGAATTTGCACGAAATCAAGAAAGGCGATATTGTTTCCATATACGTAGGCCGGCTGGAGAGGATAAAAGGGGCGGATACAATAATTAACAATATCTCCAGGTTATTGGTTAAGTATAAGAAACTCAAGGTATTTATAATCGGAAAGACCCTGGAAAGAAACCTCTATAAGAAGTTAAAAAGGGTTCAAAAGAGGTTTCCCAATCAAATATTTAATTTTCATTACCTGGAAAAAAGGATTTTATTCCAGTATTATTATATGAGCGATATTTATATAAACAGCTCCTTAAGCGAGTCATTCTCACTGTCTACCCATGAGAATGCCTTCTGCAATAATACGCTCCTGCTTCATTCATTGCCTGTGTTTGAAAAGTTTAAGGATGCAGCTATGTTTTTCACCAATCATGACCCACAGGGACGCGATTTTATCTCTAAGTTCAGGCGCTTAATCAGGGATAAGCGTCTTAGATGCCGGCTTAGCCGCAATTCAGTGAAGATAGCTAAGGATTTTCTCTCTCAAAACCGCCTGAAACAAGACTTCTTACAGCTCTTCAAATCCTTCTAAAATAACCAGAAATCCCTGTATTAAACAAAAAGAAAATAATACTTGACAAATGATACTATTGTGGTATCATTTGTCAAAGGGGAAAGCTAATAAGAGAGGAGGGGACAGATGAAGACCATGTTTATAGTTATTGCGGCTGTTTTGATAGGTTTGGGATTGCTTGCGTTCAATGTTTATGCGCATCATGGCTATCAGGGTTATTACGGCTATCAGGGTCAAGGGTGTTTTAATGATGAGGAAATACAGGTTGATGCCCAGAAGATTGAAAAGGGTGTTCAGCTTACAATTACCTCTGAGGATGCTCAGGTAGTCAAATACCTGCAGGAGGATTCGCGCTGGTTTGGGCAGAATGAGAAATACAGCGGGAATTGCGGCGGTTATGGGTATGGGCCGGGTAGGTAGCGCAAGTTAGTTCCAGATAGCAGGTCAGCTAAAACAAAAAGGGCAGTCGGTAGAATCCGCCTGCCCTTTTTATTTCTCCAGCATTGCCAGGGACTGTCCCTTTATATGTCGCTGGGTTTGTTCGGAATTTTATTCC
>JAHJCI010000137.1 GCA_018813085.1 Candidatus Omnitrophota bacterium
ATTCGGATGTCGAGGGTGTTTTTACTGCCGACCCGCGGATTGTCAGGAATGCACGCAAGTTGGATATAGTCAGTTACGAGGAGATGTTAGAGCTAGCTTCATTAGGGGCGCAGGTAATGCAGGATCGCTCGATTGAAGTGGCCAAAAAGTTTGATGTTATAATCCATGTGCGTTCTTCATTCACTAATAATAAGGGCACAATTATCTGCGGGGGGAATAAAATTTCCCGGTTTAGCAAGGTTAAAAAGAAGGGGGCAAAAAGAATGGAAGAGACTTTATTAAGCGGTGTCACGCTGGATAAAACAGAAGCTAAGTTGACTATTTGTGATGTTCCCGACAAGCCCGGGTTAGCATCCAGGATATTCAAAGGGATATCCGAAGAGGGGATAAACGTTGACATGATTGTGCAGAATACCAGCCGCCAGCGCATTACCGACATTTCTTTTACCGTACCCAGGGTGATGTTGAAGTCCGCATTAAGTACGGCCAGAAAAATCTGCCGCAGTATTCATGCCGGCTCAGTTTTTGCCGAGACTGATATAGCTCGCGTTTCTATTGTAGGAGTGGGGATGCGTACTCACACCGGAGTTGCGGCCAAGATGTTTGAAGTGCTGGCCAAGCAGCGCATAAATATTGAGATGATATCAACTTCGGATATCAGTATATCCTGTATCATAAAAAAGAAGTTTGCGGAAAAGGCGGTTAGGGCGATACATAAGAAATTTGAGTTGGAAAAGAAATAAATGAAGCCGGGTTAATTCTTTAGAATCATATGTGTTCATTGGAGGCTGGTATGAGAAAAATCAAATTATACGATACTACCTTACGGGATGGCGCCCAAAGCGAGGGGATTAATTATTCTTTGAGCGATAAGGTCTCCATCTCCCTGAAACTGGATTCTCTGGGTATAGATTATATCGAAGGTGGCTGGCCAAGTTCAAATCCCAAAGACATGCGTTTTTTCAAGCGTATGGCCGGCGAGCGCCTGAATAATTCCCGGCTGGTAGCTTTTGGTTCTACGAGAAGGGCTGGCATATCCGTAAGGCAGGATAAAAACCTGCAAGGACTCCTAAGAAGCGAAGCCAGGATTGCAACGCTTTTTGGTAAAACCTGGCCTCTGCATGTAAAGAGCGTTTTACGCACAACCACGCAAGAGAACCTGAAAATGATATCCGACAGCATTGTATTCTTAAGAAAACAGAAGCTGCTTGTCTTCTATGATGCCGAGCATTTCTTTGATGCTTATCGGGATAATCCCGACTACGCCCTTAAATGCCTCCTGGTAGCCCAGGAAGCCGGGGCAGAGTATCTTATTCTCTGCGATACCAACGGAGGCAGTCTGCCGCGGGAGATAACGAAAACTATATATGAAATCAAGCCTCATATCAAGGCAGGCCTGGGAATACATTGTCATAATGATTCCGGTTTAGGCATTGCAAATTCTTTAGCTGCTATTGAGGCCGGATGCGACATGGTACATGGCACGATCAACGGATATGGCGAAAGATGTGGAAACGCCGATTTGATACCGATTATAGCAAACCTTAATTTAAAACTTAAGCTTGATTGCCTCTCGCAGGATAAATTAAAGAGGCTGAGCGAAATTTCTTACTTTGTCAGCGAAATAAGCAACATGAGGCATATGAGCAACCAGCCCTATGTAGGTGATTCGGCTTTTGCCCATAAGGCCGGGGTGCATATTAATGCGGTAATGAAAGAGCCGCGCTCATATGAGCATGTAAATCCGGAAGCAGTCGGTAACCGGCGCAGGATTCTGCTTTCTGAACTGGCAGGAAAAAGCGGCATCTTGATTCGCGCAAAGGAACTAAAATTTGATTTGACCAAAGATGACGCGCGTACAAAAAAGGTGCATAAGTTGCTTCAATCGCTTGAAATGAAGGGATATCACTTTGAAGCGGCAGAGGCCTCTTTCGAGTTATTATTAAAGAAGGCCCTGGGCAAAGTCAGAGAATATTTTCATCTTGAGGGGTTCCGCGTAGTAGTAAATAAGGAAAAAAACAAGAAGATTGCCTCTGAGGCAATAATCAAGTTAAAGGTAAAGAACAAGATAGAACACACTGCTGCCGACGGAGATGGCCCGGTCAATGCCCTGGATAATGCACTGAGAAAAGCCCTGAAAGATTTTTATCCTACCCTGGCTAAGATGCATCTTGCGGACTTCAAGGTGCGCATATTAGACGAGAAGGCAGGCACTGCTGCGGTAACCAGGGTAATCATTCAATCCCAGGATGAGAAGGACACCTGGAATACTATCGGGGTGTCGGAAAATATCATAGAGGCATCCTGGCGAGCCTTGTCTGATTCAATCGAATACAAACTCCTTAAAGACAAAATAACCTAAATGGATATTCCTCCGCGTTACAATCCAAAAGATACCGAAGATAAGTGGTATAAATTTTGGGAAGAGTCGGGGTATTTTAAGGCAGGGGTAAATCCTAAAAAAGATCCCTTCTGTATAGTTATTCCCCCTCCCAATATTACCGGCATTCTGCATATGGGGCACGCGCTTAATAATACGATTCAGGATATTCTCATCAGGCATGCACGCATGAACGGCCAGGAGGCTCTCTGGATGCCGGGAACCGACCATGCAGGCATCGCTACCCAAAATGTAGTCGAGAAGTCGATTGCTCGCCAGGGCTTGAAGCGCCAGGATTTAGGCAGGGATGAGTTTCTTCGGCGTGTCTGGGAATGGAAAGAGCAGTATGGCTCGACAATCATACACCAACTGAAAAAACTCGGCGCTTCCTGTGATTGGTCAAGGATGAGGTTTACTATGGACGAGGAATATTCGCGTTCGGTGAGGGAGGTTTTTATAAGGCTCTGGAATAAGGGCCTAGTTTATCAGGATGACAAGGTGATTAACTGGTGCCCGCGTTGCCAGACTGCCCTTTCGGATGAAGAAGCGCCGCATCAGGAATTACAGGGAAGCCTCTATTACCTGAGGTATCCTTTTAAAGATAATCCCGACAATTTTATTATTGTTGCGACCACCAGGCCCGAGACGATGCTGGGCGATACTGCAGTGGCGGTAAACCCCAGGGACAGGCGCTACAAGAAGTTTATAAAAAAGAGTTTAATTCTACCGCTGGTAAACCGGGAGATAAAAATAATCGCAGATAGCATGGTTGACAGCAGCTTCGGTACAGGCGCGGTAAAGGTAACCCCCGCCCATGACCCCAACGATTATATATTAGGCAAGAAGCACAAATTGCAGTTCGTAAATATTATGCGTCCTGACGGCCGCCTTAACAAGAATGCCGGCCAGTATAAAGATATGGACCGTTTTCAGGCGCGCGGGGTTATTATAGAGGATTTAAAGCAAAAGGGCCTCTTAGAGAAAACAGAGCCGCATAATTTATCAGCCGGGCACTGCTATCGCTGTCATACGATAATCGAGCCCTATTTATCCCCGCAATGGTTTGTAAAAATGAAGCCGTTAGCTAAATCGGCAATTGCCGTAGTTAAGAAAGGTAAGGTCAAGTTTTATCCCAAGCGCTGGATGAAGGTTTACTTAAACTGGATGGAGAATATTCAGGACTGGTGTATATCAAGGCAGATTTGGTGGGGGCATAGAATTCCCATTTATTATTGCAAAAATTGTCAAGAAGTGGGAATTCTAAAATCAAAAATCAAAAATCAAAAATCAAAGTTAAAACAAGGAATAATTGTTTCACAGACTAAGCCAGAGAGATGTCCTGATTGTGGTTCGGGCGATATTTATCAAGAAGAGGATGTTCTAGATACCTGGTTTTCTTCCTGGCTGTGGCCGTTTGCTACATTCGGCTGGCCGTTTACAAGTTGTAAGACACAAGTTGCAAGTCAGGCATTAGATGCACAAGGCTTGAGGCAAGGTGAGTTGAAGTACTTCTATCCGACGTCAGTACTGGTTACTGCTCCGGAAATATTATTTTTCTGGGTGGCGCGGATGATTATGGCAGGGTTGGAGTTTATGGGGAAGATTCCTTTTTCAGACGTCTATATACATGGGACGGTTCGCGATATACAGGGTAGAAAAATGTCCAAGTCTTTAGGCAACAGTATTAACCCGCTGGATATTATTTCTGAATACGGCACGGACGCGCTGCGTTTTTGCCTTGCTTCTTCTGCCAGCCAGGGTGATTTATTTCTCTCCAAGGAAAAATTCGAGATGGGTAGGAATTTCGCCAATAAAATCTGGAATGCCTCGCGGTTTATATTGATGAACATGGATACGGCTAATACAAAAGCGGATTTATGCCAGTTTTTCAAAAGCGAGAATCTTAACCTGGTGGACCGCTGGATTTTAAGCCGTTTTTATAATATGCTTAAGGGCGTGAATAAGAATTTAAGTGTCTCCCGCTTTAATGAAGCGGCAAACCTGATATACGCTTTTGTCTGGCATGAGTTTTGTGATTGGTATCTTGAGATTGCTAAGAACAACCTGCAGGAAAAAAACTGCCAACTGATACTATATAAAATTCTGGAAAAGACGTTAAGGATTCTGCATCCATTTATGCCTTTTATTACCGAGGAGATATGGCAGATGCTGCCTGATACATCTAGTTCGGTAATGGCTGCTTCCTGGCCGCACCTAGAGGAAGATATTATCGATAACAAGCTTGAATCCCGGATGGGTCTAATTTTCGATATTATCAAATCTATAAGGAA
>JAHJCI010000138.1 GCA_018813085.1 Candidatus Omnitrophota bacterium
CAATTTAAGCTTATGGGGTTGCCTTTTGAAGAATTTCCTAAATTACCAAAATTTACCAATCAAGAAATTATAAAATTCCGGCAGGATGAACTCAAAAAAATGCTTTCACTTATATCTTTTGCGGTTTCTTATGACGAAACCCGCTATATTTTAAATGGTATTTTATGCCAGATAGAGAAAGACAATATCAGTTTAGTAGCTACGGACGGCAAAAGACTGGCGTTTTATCAAAGTAAACTTCTACAGGGGGTCAATAAATCAATAGAGATGATTATACCAGTGAAA
Organism: Candidatus Omnitrophota bacterium; assembly: GCA_018813085.1. GTDB lineage: Bacteria > Omnitrophota > Gorgyraeia > Gygaellales > JAHJCI01 > JAHJCI01. The sequence goes on from JAHJCI010000138.1 coordinate 286, forward strand.
GCTATACATGAGTTAAACCGCAACCTCTCCGAAGAAGGAGAATTGCTTTTAGGTATAGGTAGCAATCAAATTCTCCTGGATTTCGGAAAAACTCAGATTATTTCGCGCTTGATTGAAGGAGAATTCCCGGATTATAAACAGATCATACCTTCTGTTTCGCCTAATAAAATTAAGATTGACCGCGAACAATTACTACTAGCCATTAAAAGAGCATCTTTATTGGTAACGCCGGATTACCAGGCGGTGAAACTGGAGGTCCTGAAGAATAAACTGGTCATTTCTAAATCTACCCCGGATGTAGGAGAATCGCGCGAAGAATTAACCTGTGAGCATACAGGCAAAGATATGATTATTGGATTTAACCCCAATTATTTAATAGATGTTCTAAAAAACCTGGAAGACGAGACAATAGAGCTGGAGATGTCTGACAGCGAAAAACCAGGGGTTATCCGCAGTAATGGTTATATTTATATTGTATTACCGATGAGGTTGGTATAAGCCTGATGGAGCATATTCGTACTGCTACAGAACAGTTTATGCGCAACCTGCGGCATAAAGGTCATGCGAAAGCCGATGTAGGGCAAGCACTGGAGCAGAATCTGAAATCCTTATTAAGCAAACAAGAGCAGCTACACATTAGGCGCTATACTTTTAAAGATACACGGGTTATACTCCATGTTGATTCTTCGGTGTGGCTTTTTAATCTCAACCTCAAAAAAGAAAAACTGTTACAACAATTAAACCAGAACAGGCAGCTGGAAACGGCGGTTAAAGAAATATCCTTGCAGTTGGATATAAAGTAGGAAGAGGGGAATATGCGGGATAAAAAAACAAAAACTAAAATCACAAAGAAACATATCAAACAGCCCAAGATAAAAGAGCCGGCAGAAAAAAGCAAGGTTTATGATGCTACTACGATTCAGGTTTTGGAAGGGGTCGACGCGGTTAGAATGCGCCCGGCGATGTATATTGGAGATACCGCTGTGCGCGGGTTACACCACCTGGTTTTTGAAGTTGTAGATAACAGCGTAGATGAAAAACTAGCCGGGTTCTGCAATAAAATCGAAGTGGTTATTCATTCCGACGACAGCCTCAGCGTTACCGACAACGGCCGCGGCATACCGGTGGATATACATAAGACTGAAAAAAAGCCGGCAGTAGAAGTTGTTTTAACCACATTGCACGCAGGCGGAAAATTTGACCACAGGGTATATAAGGTAGCCGGCGGGCTGCATGGCGTAGGTGTGAGCGTAGTGAACGCCCTATCGGAATGGCTGGAAGTGGAAATAAAAAAAGAGGGCAGAATTTTTCACCAGCGCTTTAAAAAAGGCAGGGTTGCCTCTAAGTTGACCACGATAGGCAAAACCGGCTCAACCGGCACAAAGGTCAGCTTTAAGCCCGACCAGACTATATTCAGTTCCCTAAAATTCTCATTTGATATTCTTGCCCAACGCCTGAGAGAACTGGCTTTTCTTAACAAAGGGTTGACAATAACATTAAAGGATGAACGTAATGATAAGGAAGCGATTTTTGAATTTCAGGGCGGCATTGTTTCCTTTGTAGAATATTTAAGTAAAAACAAGCATCCGTTGCACCCAAAGGTTATCTATTTTGAAAAGACAAAGGATCAATTAATTTTAGAAGGCGCGCTACAGTATAACGACGGCTACGCCGAAACTATTTTTTCCTTCGCCAATAATATAAATACAATAGATGGCGGCACCCATCTTTCCGGATTTAAATCAGCGTTAACGCGCGCGATTAATCAGTACGCCAAGAATAGAAACCTGATTAAAGATAGCGGGCCCAGTATTTACGGTGATGACGTACGCGAAGGTTTAACGGCAGTAATTAGCGTTAAGCTGCCCAATCCTCAGTTTGAAGGACAGACAAAGGCAAAATTGGGCAATTCAGAAATCGAGGGCGTGGTGTCCTCGGCTTGCTTTGAGGCCCTAAGCTCATATTGTGAAGAAAACCCGAGCATAGCCAATAAGATTATTGATAAGGTTATTCTCTCTTGCCGGGCGCGCGAGGCAGCCAGAAAGGCGCGGGAGTTGACCCGCCGTAAAGGAGCCCTGGAAAGCGCATCATTACCCGGCAAATTAGCCGATTGCTCTGATAGAGACCCTGGCGTATGCGAGTTATATATAGTAGAGGGTGATTCAGCCGGAGGAAGCGCTAAGATGGGTAGAGACCGCAGATTCCAGGCAATATTGCCGATTAAGGGGAAGATTTTAAACGTTCAAAAGGCACGGTTAGATAAAATCTTAAGCAATGAGGAAATACGCACAATAATTACCGCCTTGGGCACAGGGGTAAGCGAGGAGTTTGATATTAGTAAGCTGCGATACGACAAGCTGATTCTAATGGCTGATTCGGATGTCGACGGTTCTCATATTCGTACCCTGCTTCTTACGCTTTTATACAGACAGATGCCAAAATTACTGGAACAGGGGCATGTTTATATAGCGCAGGCCCCGCTTTTTAGAATTAAGCGAGGTAATCGCCAGGAGTATATTCAGACAGAAGATCAGATGAGCGAATTGCTGTTGGATATCGGCTGTCAGGATTTAACCTTAACCAAGGCAAAGGGGAAAACCGCTTTTACGGCCAAGCAGTTTAAAGAGATTATAAATTTATCAGCTTCGTTAAGGAAAATAGGGCGCATTATTGATAAAAAGGGAGTAAAATTCTCAAAATATCTTAGTTTAAGACACCAAAAAACCAAAAAATTGCCTATTTATGAGGTAAAAGTGGAGCATGAGTCCCACTTTGTTTATTCTGAAAAGGAGTTGGCACATATAAGCTCAGGTCTAGGCAAAGACATTGAACCGGCGATTTTGGAGCTTTTTGAGGCCTCTGAAATTGAAGAAATTAATAAAGGATTACAGAAATTCGGGTTAAGCGTTGAAGATTATTATGCAGACGGCAAAGCAAAGCTTAAGATCGACAAAAATACATTTAATTCCATGGAAGAGTTGCTCGATTTTGTTATCCAGGAAGCGCGGCGCGGTATGACTATACAAAGGTATAAGGGGTTGGGAGAAATGAATCCCGAACAGCTTTGGGAGACGACCATGGACCCTGAACGCCGTACTCTGCTGAGGGTGAATGTCGAAGATTCGGTTGAGGCGGATAAGACATTTACGATTTTGATGGGAGATGAGGTTCAGCCAAGGCGGGAATTTATAGAAAAGTTTGCCCATCTGGTAAAAAACTTAGATATTTAAATGTATTAGTAACCAGAAACCAGAGCACAGAAACCAGAAAAAATATTTTTCTGGTTTCTGTGCTCTGTCCCGTACCTGTAATAATAACTATTGTGCGGGATCCCGCCTTTGATTTATCTGTTGGGCGGGATAATCTGGTTTCTCCTGAGTGACTGAAAGGAGCGAAGGAAGGATGTATGCGCAGAACGAAAAGATAATCACAAAGGACATCCAGGAAGAAGTAAAAGATTCTTATCTTAATTATGCAATGAGCGTAATAGTCGGCCGCGCCCTGCCTGATGTCAGAGACGGGCTTAAGCCTGTGCACCGGCGAATACTTTATGCAATGTACGAAGACCACCTGTTGCATAACAGGCCGTTCCGCAAGTGCGCAACAGTTGTCGGGAACGTAATCGGGCGCTACCATCCGCACGGCGATTTGGCTGTTTATGATGCATTGGTACGCCTTGCGCAGGATTGGAATATGCGCTATACGTTGATTGGCAGCCAGGGTAATTTCGGCTCAATCGACGGGGATCCGGCTGCTGCTTATCGATATACCGAGGCGCGGTTAAATGCGCTTGCCGAAGAGATGTTAAGCGACATTGATAAGGATACAGTCAAGTTTATGCCTAATTTTGATAATTCCAGTTCTGAACCTTGGGTTTTGCCTGGCAAAATACCCAACCTGTTAGTTAACGGCTCTTCCGGTATTGCAGTGGGCATGGCTACTAATATGGCGCCGCATAATCTTGGCGAGGTGCTGGAAAGCGTTATACATCTTATTGATAACCCCGCCGCAGATACCAAGGGCCTTATGCGCTATGTCCGCGGGCCTGATTTCCCTACGGGAGGGCTTATTTGTGGTAAGGCAGGCATTAAAGAGGCCTATGAAACCGGGAAGGGAAAATTAACACTAAGGGCGGTTGCCTCCATCGAACACCAAAAGCAGGGTAAGGATGCGATAGTAATTACCGAGATTCCTTATCAGGTGAACAAGGCTAATCTCATAGAATCCATAGCTTCCTTGGTGGAGAATAAAAAGATAGAAGGCATTAGCGATATACGCGACGAGTCTGATAAAGACGGAATTCGCGTGACCGTGGAACTGAAGCGCGATGCCGAGCCGCAGATAATTTTAAACCAGCTCTTTAAGCATACGCAGCTTGAAATCACCTTCGGTATCATCAATTTGGCGCTGGTCAACGGCAGGCCCAGGGTATTAGGCCTTAAGCAGCTGCTCTCTCTTTTTATTGACCACCGAAGGGATATTATCCGCCGCAGGACGCAATTCGAACTGCAGAAGGCCGAGAGACGCGCACATATTCTGGAAGGCCTCAAGATAGCGCTGAAGCAGATAGACCGTATTATCCAAGCAATCAAGAGTTCTAAAAATGTGGATGAAGCCAGGCGCAGGCTGATTAAGGAGTTTGGGTTGAGTGAAATTCAAGCACAAGCAATCCTGGAGATGCAGCTGCAAAGGCTGACCGCACTTGAGCGCGGCAAGATAGAGGCCGAATATTTAGAATTGATTAAGAAGATAGAAATCTATAAATCCATCCTTGCCTCGGAAAAGAAGATAGACGGGATTATCAAAGAAGAATGCCTCGAGCTTCAGAAACAATATTCTGACGAAAGAAGGTCAGAGATTGTTGCAGAAGTCGAGGAAATCGAATTAGAAGATTTGATAGTCGAAGAGGATATGGTTATTACCATATCGCATCTTGGTTATATCAAGCGGCTTTCAGTAAGCAGCTATCGCAAGCAGCGCCGGGGAGGCAGGGGCGTTACGGCAATGGGGACGAAGGAAGAGGATTTTGTCAAACATTTGTTTGTTGCCTCCAGCAGGGACTATCTCTTGATTTTTACCAATAAAGGCAAGGCGTATTGGCTGAAGGTCTATGAAATCCCTGAAGTTTCCCGCGCAGCAAGAGGTAAGGCAGTGGTGAATCTCTTGGCTTTAAGCTCCGGAGAAGGAATTAGCTCAGTTGTCGCTGTCAAGGAATTCAGCGAAAATACGTATCTTCTGATGTGTACCAAGCAAGGCCTGGTCAAGAAAACAAAACTTTCCTGTTTCAGCAATCCCAGAAAGGGAGGTATTGTAGCAATGAGCCTTAGCAAGGACGATTACCTGGTGAAAACCGGTCTTACCGACGGTAAACAACGCATACTTCTTGGCACGCGTAAAGGCAAATCAGTCTTCTTTCAGGAAAAGCAGATACGCGATATGGGCAGGGCTGCGCGCGGCGTACGCGGAATCAGGCTGGATAAGAAAGACGAAATTGTCGGTATGGAAGTTGTCCCTTTGGAAGTAGAGAAGATGGAGATAACCCTTTTGACACTTACTACCGGCGGCTTTGCTAAAAGAACAGCATTTAGCGAATATCGTTTGCAATCCAGGGGCGGCAAAGGCATCATCAATATCAAGACAACCGAACGTAACGGAGAAGTCTGCGGCGTTATTTCAGTGAATCATGAAGATGAAGTTATGGCAATAACTCAGCAGGGCATGATTGTCCGTTGCCCGGTTAAGGATATCCGGGAAACCGGAAGGAGTACGCAAGGCGTTCGTTTAATCAGCTTAGGTAAAAACGATACGGTCAGTAGCCTCGCTAAGGTAGTAGCTAAAGAAGATTAATATAGTATAGCAATATAGATTTGACCCCATCGTCCCCCGCATACGCACTGCGTGCTTCTGCGGGGTCCCGCAGAAAGCCGCAAGGCTGAATGCGGGATAGCCTGGTTTGAGGCAGGCAATAGAAGTGTACCGTGTTTATATAATTCAAAGCA
>JAHJCI010000139.1 GCA_018813085.1 Candidatus Omnitrophota bacterium
CTGATGATCTTGGCAGCAATCCAACCGACAATGAGAATTATAACAATTAAAACCAGGCTGAGAAGAAAATTGCCGATCTGGTATAACGCAGACTTTCCCGGACCCAGAACTATACCTTGCCACATTTTTTGCCTCCCTTCCTTTCCATATCTATTGCTACTTGAATATATTAAAAACTGTATCTCTTTAACTAACTATACTATACAACTTAGTTATGTTTTGTCAATGAGACTTTTTGCCGTCTTTAAAATTTAGCTAAAAGTCACAAACTAAGCTCACTTATTAAACTACCCGATAATTATCTTAATGCCTGTAAGAAAAGCTGCGCAATTTTAAAATAAACAATTAAGCCCACAACATCCACTACCGTTGTAGTTATCGGGCCTGCCAGGGCAGCAGGATCCAGGCCCAGGCGCTTTGATATGAACGGCAGAGTCAATCCGGTCAAGATAGCCACGAGCACAACAGACATCATTGTAATTCCCACAACCAGCGACAAAAGCACCTCTGTTTCCAGCCAGTAAGCGCGCAGAAAAGCAACTATGCCTACAATAAAACTCATAATCAAGGAGGAAGTAATTTCCAGCCTGGCAATGCGCCAGATATTTTTGAAATTAGCATCCCCCGTAGCAAGGCTGCGGATAATAGTTATTGAGGTCTGAGCCCCGGCATTACCGCCTGTGTCCAGGATCATGGGTATAAAAAACACCAAGGCAACTACCGTACTTAAAGCATACTCGAAATTCTTGAGAATCCATCCGCTAAAGACATGCAGAATAAGCAAAAGGATAAGCCATCCGGCGCGGCGCTTTATAATTTCACCTACGGTAGCCGTAGCATAGCGTATCTCCTGCCCGCCTGCAGGCTGCATTTTGCCGATTTCATAAATCTGGCGCGTATTTTCCTCCTGAATTAAATCTACGACGTCATCGATGGTGATTACCCCCAGAAACTTATCCTGGCCATCGACTACCGGCGCATCCAGTAAATCATAGCGGCTGAATTTCTGGGCAACTTCTTCTTCCGGCATATCTGCTCTAATCTTGATAGTCTGCGGAGAAAACATTATATCCTTAACCAGTATATCCGGCGGGGCGGTAATTAAAGCATCCAGATCTACTAATCCGATAAGCCTGCGCTGCTCGTCTAAAACATAGAGATGGTAAAAATGATACGATGATTTACTTTTATAAGTTTCTTGCAGCCATAATATTGCCTGGCGCGCACTCAAATCTTTTTTTATGGACAGAAAATCGGTGGTCATCAGGCTGCCTGCGGTCTTCTCATCAAAGCTTAATAACTGCCGGACATCCTCCACTTCCTCATCCTTCATAACAGAAAATAGCTTCTTCATCACCTTACGCGGAAGCTCCTTAAAAAGGTCAGCGCGCTCATCAGAAGCCATTTCATTAAGGATTGGGACGAGTTCGGTATTATCCAGATTATTTAATAGGAATGATTGTTCTGTGAAGCGTAAATCTTCAAAAACCTCTATCGCTTTATGCGTAGTCAGTAATTTAAATATTACTATTTTCTCCTGCGCTTGGAGGCGCTCCCAGCCTTCAGCTATATCTATTGAATGGATATTTTTTAGTAAATCTTTCAGCGAGGTAAAATCCTTATTCTCCAGAAATTCCTTGATCTCTGGTAAAAAGAGAATGAATTCGCTTGGGCCGAATACACGCGGGCCTTTAATTTTAGGGTTGATTTTATAGCTTTCCAATACAGGCATGGAGCTTTGACTCTTCTTTTGACGGGCCGATAATTGCCAGGCGAGCAGTTTCTGATTTAAAAACTCCCTTGGCAACCCGCCTTAAGTCTTCGGGTGAAATAGCTCTAATTTCTTTTAATATCTCAGGAAAGTCGTAGGTTTTATTCAAGTGAAGTGTTGGTTCCCCGATCCAGAACATATGGTCCAGCGTATCCTCCAGGGCTAAGCGCAACTGTCCGATATAAAATTCTTTCCCGCGGCGCAATTCACTGGATAAAACTGCCTTGCTCTTTATCTTCGCCAGTTCTTTTATAATAATTTCTACGGCCTGATAAAGCTTGGCATTATCTACGCCGGCATGGACAAGAAAAACCCCGGTATCGCTAAGCCCCTTGATTTGCGTCCTGATTTCATAAGCCAGGCCTCTTTTTTCACGCACTTGGGAAAAAAGGCGGCTGGACATATTTGCTCCTAGGATAATATGCAGCAGTGAATAGATGTGTTTGTCCGGATGGTCGCGGTTAATCCCGTAAAAACCCAGAGCCATATGCGTCTGGGCAGTCGGCTTCTTGAGGATTTTTATTTTAGGCCCCGGGCTATGTTTTGCTGCCGGGATAAACGCATTCTCTCCAGCAAGCCTAGCCTGGCCCAACATGCCTCTTAATCTCTTGAGAATTTCTTTATGCTTTATTTTTCCGCAAGCGGCAATAACCATATTCGAAGGCAGGTAGTATTGTTTCTGGAATTCTGCGATATCTTCACGTTTAAGCTTCAGTATGTTTTCTCTACTGCCCAGTATCGACAGCCCCAGGGGATGATCCGGCCATAGTAATTCATCAAGGATATCGTTAACATAGCTTTGAGGCAAATCCCTGTACATCTTGATTTCCTCTAAGATAACAAACCTTTCTTTTCGAATGTCAGAGCTTTTTAACAAAGGAGTAATTACCATATCCGTCAAAATATCCAGTGCCTGTAATTGCTTTACTGCCGGCAGCTTGGCAAAATAGCAGGTACTTTCTTCAGAGGTAAAACCGTTCAACGCTCCGCCGACTCCTTCAATCGATTCCTTTATCTCTTGACAGGAATATTTTCTTGAGCCCTTGAATACGAGATGCTCAAGGAAATGAGCTGCGCCTTTAGTATGCAGGGATTCATACCTGCCGCCTACGCGGACCCAGACTCCGATAGCAGCAGATTCCATTCCCGGCATAGTATGGGTTATTAACCTTAGGCCGTTATCTAAGATTGTTTTTTGATACATATTAAGTTGTAAGGGTTAAATATTCAGTAGGACTTTGGATTGTTAAGCGCTTGATAAGTATTTTACGAATCTGCCGATTTTTTTTACCAGGCCAGGGCTGCCTGCATTATCCTGGATTTTCTTTATGATTGCGCTGCCGACAACAACCCCGTCAACAATTGAAAAAACCTGTTTTACATGTTCGGGAGTAGAAACCCCGAAGCCAACGCAAACCGGCTTATCCGTATGTTTTTTAATAATCTTTAATCTCTTTATTAAGTCAGTGGGGAGCCTGTTCCTGGCGCCGGTTACTCCCGTTAAGGAAACATAATATATAAAGCCTCTTGTCATTCTGTTGATAAACGGTATTCTCTTCAGGGCCGTAGTCGGCGAAAGGAAAAATATTGTATCTATTTTGCTCCTCTGGCAAGCCGATATAAAGTCTTTATCTTCTTCGGGGGGAAGGTCGGGAATAATAATTCCGTCTACACCAAAGGAGCGCGCCAGGCTTAAGAACCTCTTTTTTCCAAAACAGAAGATAGGATTATAATAAGACATAAGGCAAATCGGAATTTGGGTATGTTTTCTCAGCGATTTTACCAAAGATAATATTTTATCCAGCGTCGTTCCTGCTTTTAAAGAGCGCTGCGATGAATTCTGAATAACAGGGCCGTCGGCTAACGGGTCGGAGAAAGGCACGCCCAGCTCTATTAAATCGGCGCCGTTTTTTTCCAATTCCAGGACAAGGCGCCTGGTAATATCCAGGCTGGGAAAACCGGCGGTAATAAAAACAATAAACGCCTTTTTCTTTTTCTCCTTAAGTTCCTTGAATTTTTTCTCAATACGGTTCATCCCGCACCTTTATAATATTCAAACCCGCGCTTTATAATATCAAAAATTACTTCTTTTAATTCTTAAGGCTGCGGGATTAACGCCCATATATAATATCCAGATCCTTGTCCCCTCTGCCAGAAAGACAAACTATTATAAGAGAGTCAGGTTTTAGCTTCTGAGCCCTGGTTTGAAGATAGGCTATTACGTGTGCCGGTTCCAGGGCAGGGATTATACCTTCCACTTTTGAGAGTAAGTCAAAACCCTTCAACGCCTGGCTATCTGTTACCGCATAATATTCTGCGCGCCTGATTTTTTTATAAAAAGCATGCTCCGGTCCGACGCCGGGATAATCCAAGCCGGCAGCAATAGAATGAGCGATATTTATCTGGCCGAATTTATCCTCTAGTACATCTGATTTTGCTCCGTGAAGAACCCCGACGCTTCCCTTTACCAGCGTGGCTGCGTGTTTTCCGGAAAAGATACCTTCTCCGGCAGCTTCAATGCCGATAAATTTTACTTTCTTATCCTTAAAAAACGGGTGGAACAAGCCAATAGAATTACTCCCTCCTCCGACGCAAGCAATTAAATAATCCGGCAGTCTTTTTTCTTTAGCCAGGATTTGCCTGCGCGCCTCCTTCCCGATTACCGACTGAAAATTCCTGACCATGACCGGATAAGGATGCGGCCCAACAACAGAACCTATAATATAATACGTAGAGCCGACATTGGTAACCCAATCTCTCAATGCTTCGGTAGTGGCATCCTTTAAGGTTCGTGAGCCGGATTTAACCGGTACTATCTTGGCATTAAGCAGACGCATGCGCAATACATTTAGCCTCTGACGCTTAATATCCTCGGTTCCCATATAAATAACACACTCAAGCCCAAACATTGCCGCAACCGTTGCTGTAGCTACTCCATGCTGGCCTGCTCCTGTTTCGGCAATTATCCGCGTCTTCTTCATTCTTCGCGCGAGAAGAACCTGTCCCAAGGTATTATTAATCTTGTGGGCGCCTGTATGAAGGAGATCTTCCCTCTTTAAATAAACCCTAATGCCCCTGCCTAAATAACGGCTTAAATTAGAAGCAAAATATAAAGGAGTGGGACGGCCTGCGTACTGACTGAGGCAATAACTCAACTCCCTCCTGAAGCGAGGGTCTTTCTTTGCGGTAGAATATTCCCGGGTTAACTCATCTAAAGCATATATAAGGGTTTCCGGAACAAATCTTCCTCCAAAACTCCCAAAATGTCCCTGCTTATTAATATCTTTATTCATAATGTTATTATTATAAATAAAAAGTTCTATTCTGTCAAATATAATGAGTTACGAAGCGTATTATCCGAAAAGATTCGTTTAATAAGATACACTCAGATGCCTTTAGTTTAGATTTCCATGATACACACAGATTATCTGCGTGTATCTAATTTTAAAACTTCGCCTTCTTAGCCGCAGGCTGATCTGCCTACGACAGAGGCTGAAGCTGAAAGCCTGCCTGCGCTAAAGCTTCGGCAAGGCAGGCCTGCCTGCGCTAAAGCTTCGGCAAGGCAGGGATGTTCTTGATTGATGGCGGGATAATTAAGGGGGATAGAGATGACAGAGTCAAAAGTTATAAAGATTAAAAAACCAGATGAGGTGAATTTAATCCTGGGACAAAGCCATTTTATCAAAACAGTGGAGGATTTATATGAAGTTTTAATAGGCAGCGTGCCAGGTATCAAATTTGGCCTTGCTTTTTGCGAGGCCTCCGGAGCATGCCTTGTCCGCTCCGAGGGTAATGATAAGGAATTAAAAAAACTGGCAGAAGATAATGCGCTGGAGATAGGGGCCGGCCATAGCTTTATTATTTTTATGAAAGATGCCTATCCGATTAATGTCTTGAATTCTATTAAAAATATACCGGAAGTTTGCAGGATTTTTTGCGCCTCTGCAAACCCGGTGGAGGTTATTATTACTCAAACAAGCCAGGGCAGGGGTATTTTAGGGGTAATTGATGGGGTTTCTCCAAAGGGGCTGGAGTCTTGCGAAGACATTGCCTGGCGTAAGGATTTTTTGCGTAAAATCGGATATAAACTCTGAGTTTTTTTGCTTGAAATCACTAAACCTTCTGCTATAATCCATAAATGAATTACAAGAACTTAGGAAAAACAATCAGCCGTTTCTTATCTTGGGTCGCCTTGATAATCTGTTCTTTGATAATCAGGTTTTTGCCTGAGCGCGGTATTTATGCATTAGCTAATATTCTTGCAAATATTGTATTTTTTGTTGCCCCCAGGCAAAGAAAAATTGCTTTTAATAGCCTATCTATCGCTTTTGGCAGTAATAAGCCGCCGCGGGAATTAAGGGCGATTGCCAAGGATTGTTTCAGGTTAATTGCTAAGTCTGGCGTCGAAGACTTTTATTTTTTAAACAACCGGCAGCTGCTTAAAAAGAGAGTTAGTATCGAAAACAGGCGTATCTTGGAGCAAGCCCTTTCCAGGAATAAAGGGGTAATTATTGTAAGCGGCCATTTCGGTAATTTCCCATTGATGATGTTTAGATTAAAAGTCGAAGGTTATCCGGTAGGAGGCATAATGCGGCCAATGCGGGATAAGCGAACAGGCAAAATGTTTACCAAAATGATAGATGAGTCGGGAGTAAAAAATATATCAAGTCAGCCGCGCAAAGCCTGCGTAGATACCACAATTAGAGCGTTAAAGAATAATGAGATAGTATGTATCCAATTGGACCAGAATTTTGGCACCGCAGGAGTGTTTGTTAATTTTCTTGGCCAGAAAGCAGCAACGGCTACCGGCCCGGTTGTATTTGCTTTACGTACAAAGGCAGCTTTGATACCGTGCTTCATTGTAAGGGATAAGGATGATGCTCAGAGGATTATTTTTGAGCCGGAATTCCATCTCGTACATGAAAGCGAATACAATGATACTATTATGACTAACATACAGAAGTTAACGGATATAATAGAATCTTATATCAGGCGTTATCCGGCGCATTGGGGATGGATTCACCGTCGCTGGAAAACAAGGCCGAAGGGTAATACTAGATAAAGGAATTCCCGGTTTAATTTTATAATACTTAATTAAAATGGAGGTGGTGAAATGGCCGAAGAGATAAAGCAGGAAGCAAATAAGACAGAGGCAAAGAATGTGCTGTCTGTCGTGCTGAAAGTGATCCTGGGTTTGGTATTTCTTGTCTTAGGAATTGCTGCAATAATTTCCTGGAGACAGGAGTTACTGATAATTATTCGCGGTTGCATAGGTTTATTCCTGATTTTAGCCGCTCTGATTACATTTGCAATAGCAAAGGAATAAAATTGCCCCACCACTTCCGGAATTCCCTAAAGTGGTGGGGTTTTTCTTGTCCCAAGAGCACTGAGTGCGCATATTTAGTCTTGTGTGCAGATTAGCTATTGTGGTATAATTGAACGTATCCCAACCTGCTTATTATTCAAGCAGATAGGATGTTTGTTCTCTTTGGGTTAATATTTAAGCACGGCTTTAGAGACCTGAGAGCATTATTCGTTTTCTTTTGTAAGAACCTGCCAAGTATATGTTTACTAATATAAAGAAATACTTCATTGCCGGCACCCTGATTCTCCTTCCCTTATTAATTACTCTATATATTCTGGTTACTCTTTTTCAGTTTGCAGACGGAATTCTTGGGAAATTCGTTAATAGCTTCTTAGATAAGCTGCTTGGTTTTTATATCCCCGGCTTAGGGCTAGTTCTGTTCTTAATAATTATATTTTTAGTCGGTTTTATAACCACGCATTTTTTAGGCAGAAAGCTTTATTCTATATTAGAAAGGGCTATAAGGCGCTTCCCGTTAACGCGGCATATTTACTCTTCCATAAAGCAAATTATAGAATTTTTGTTCGGTTATCACCGCCCGGCGTTCAAAAGGGTAGTCTTGGTAGAATATCCCAGGCGCGGTATCTGGTCGATAGGATTTGTTACAAATGAAAATTTTCAGGAAGCTAAAGAAAAGACCGGAGAAGACCTGTTGAATATTTTTATTCCTTCCAGCCCCGGACCGCTAACCGGATTTTTCATTCTCGCTCCCCGCAATGAAGCAATATTGTTAGATATAGCAATTGAGGATGCGATAAAATTATTAGTCTCAGGAGGGTTGATTAATCCAGTTCCGATTACTAAAAAGCTCAAAGCCTCTCAGGGTTGAGATTGCAATAAGATATAACAACAGGATAATACTTATTGCATTGACTAATATCATAAGGAGGATTGTAATGAAAATGAAGGCCTGGATGCGGAGAGCGAAATCGAATCTTTCTATCATAAGAGAGCTATTAACCTTTTTCTGGCAGAATAAACTCTGGTGGATGATTCCTATGATTGTAGTTTTTTTACTTTTGGGATTTTTTATTATTTTCACGCAAAGCGCAGCAGTAGTTCCGTTTATATATACACTATTCTAGAATATGATAAAGGTATTTAAAAGATTAAATAAACATATCCGAGCCGGCATAAATTTTTTAGTGAGGCTACTTTTAGGCGCGGTATATTTTATTCTACTTTTTCCTTTTGCAATTTTTATCAGGTTATTCACCGATTTTCTGGAAATTAAGCAAAGTCAGTCCTTCTGGATCCCCCATAATAAAATTAGGAATATAAAGGAATTCTTGTCCCGTCAGTAAAATGTATATCTTAGGCATAAGTTGCTATTATCACGATTCGGCTGCCTGTCTCTTGAAGGACGCAGAGGTAATTGTTGCGGCACAAGAAGAGAGATTCAGCCGGATAAAACACGATCTTTCCTTTCCTATGAATGCCATAAGGTTTTGCCTCGATTATGCAGGGATAAAAGGCAATGAGCTTGATTACGCGGTTTTTAATGAGAAGCCTTTTTTGAAGTTTGAGCGTATTATCAAGACATTCCTTTCTACCTATCCCCGTTCAGCAGCAGTGTTTCAGGAAGCAATGATAAACTGGATGGCTGATAAGCTGTGGATTAAGAGCTTAATTGAAGATAAGCTCGGAATAAGTTCAAAAAAGGTATTATTTTGTCAGCACCATATTTCCCATGCCGCGAGCAGTTTATTCTGTTCTCCCTTTTTAGAGGCGGCAATTTTTTCTGTTGACGGGGCAGGTGAATGGACAACAACATCTTTAGGCAGAGGAACGGCAGCTTGGGACAATAAGGACAAAAGCGATATCCAGCTATTTGAGGAGATTAAGTTCCCGCATTCTTTAGGCCTTCTTTATTCTGTCTTTACCGCCTTCCTGGGCTTTAAGGTTAATGAAGGAGAATATAAGGTGATGGGAATGAGCGCGTTCGGTAAGCCTAAATATGTAGATAAGATTTATGAATTAATTCGGGTTAATCAAGATGGAAGTTTCCGTATGAATATGAAATATTTTGCCTATCATTACCATACTAAGCAGAGCTTTAACAAGCATTTCGAAGATTTATTTGGTAGGCCCAGAGACCCAAAATCCCGCTTTGTTACTGATAAAACCTCCATATATGATTATGTTAATCTACCCACAGAGTCAGAAATAAAGGCTAATCAATATTATGCGGACATAGCCGCCAGTATTCAAAAGGTTACCGAAGATATTTTGGTAAGGATTGCTAACTATCTTTATCAGAAGACAGGATTGAAAAAGCTTTGCCTTGCCGGCGGAGTTGCGCTTAATTGCCTGGCCAATTCCCGCATCTTAAGAGAAACCCCATTTGAGGAGATTTTTATTCAACCCGCTGCCGGCGATAGCGGAGCGGCAATGGGCGCAGCATTATATGTTTATCATTGCCTGTTAGCTAAGCCAAGGAAGTTTATTCTAAAACATGCCTACTGGGGCAAAGAGTACTCCAGAGACGATATCAAGTCATTTCTTGAAAGCGCCGGGATTAAGTACAAATATATTGAAGATGAGGAAGAATTGATAGGTCTGGTAGTAGAGATGCTTATTTCAGCAAAGGTAGTTGGGTGGTTTCAGGGTAGGTTTGAGTGGGGACCGCGTGCCTTGGGTAACCGCTCAATCCTGGCCGACCCCCGAGATGAGAAAATGAAGGATATTGTTAATATCAAGATTAAATTCCGGGAGCCGTTTCGACCGTTTGCGCCTTCAGTCTTATCTGAGAAAGCCGCTGAACTTTTTGAACTTAATAATTCACAAGAACATTACCCTATGAAATTTATGCTTTATACTCTACCGGTTAAGAAAAAAGAGCTCATTCCGGCAGTCACCCATGTTGATGGCTCAAGCCGTATTCAGATAGTGGATAAACAGATAAATCCGCGTTATTATCGGCTGATTGAAAGATTTTATCAGGTAACCGGCGTGCCGGCAGTTCTTAATACCTCATTTAATCTGAAAGGGGAACCGATTGTTGAAAGCCCTCAGGATGCCTTTAATACGTTCTCAAGGAGCGAAATGGATATGCTTGTTTTGGGTAACTTTATCCTGACCAAAAATACGGACAACAGGAGGCCTAATTAGGCAAGCAGCCCCTTTTAAATTTCCAATATAAACTTATAGTTAGCATTCCAATGTTTTCTTTAAAATCCCAAAGGCAACTTTGATTTTGAAGGGATTTATACTTGACAGATAAGCGTTAAAGGAATATTATAGAACAACATGCAGAGAGTTAAGCTTCTATATGTGATAACCCAATTAGAGTTAGGAGGTGCGCAAAAGCAACTATTAAATCTTATAACTCATTTAGATAAAGAGAGATACGTCCCTTATTTAATTACTGCCCAAGATGGCTTATTAGTTAATAATGCCCGGTCTGTTAAAGAATTAAGACTTATAAAATCAAGGTTCTTAGAGCGCTCAGTAAATCCCATAAAAGACTTATTAGCCCTGTGGGAAATCTACAGCTTCATACGA
>JAHJCI010000140.1 GCA_018813085.1 Candidatus Omnitrophota bacterium
GGCAGGGTGGTGAATAGTTTATGCGAGCCGGTTGACGGCAAGAAAGAGATTGAAAGCGTGGGTTATTATCCTGTATTTTCCGAGGCTGCAGGAATTATGGACCGTGTTCCAGTCAAGGAAACATTCGAAACAGGGAGTTTGATACTTGATGCGGTTATTCCGATTGCCAAGGGGCAGCGCCAGCTTCTTATCGGCGACCGCCTTGTCGGTAAAACAACGATTGCAATCGATGCAATCATCAATCAGAAAGGTAAAGATGTAGTATGTATTTATTGTTCTATAGGCAAGCCTTATGCCAGCCTGATTAAGACATTGAATATTTTTCGGGAAAAGGAAGTAATGCCTTATACAATAGTGGTTAGCGGGATTGCTTCTGCTTCGATGGGAGAGCAGTATCTTGCTCCTTATACGTCTGCAATGCTGGGTGAGTATTTTATGCGTAAAGGCAAAGACGTTTTTATTATTTTTGACGACCTTACCAAGCATGCCTGGGTATACCGGCAGATTTCTCTTTTGCTTGAACGCGCCCCCGGAAGAGAAGCATACCCGGGGGATATTTTTTATATCCATTCTCAGTTAATGGAGCGCGCCGGTTATTTAAAGCCTGAATTGGGCGGCGGCTCAATGACTTTTTTCCCGATTGTAGAAATATTACAAGGAGATGTAACCGGTTATATCTCCAGTAATATTATTTCCATGACCGACGGACAGATATATTTTAATACCGCGCTTTTTAATAAAGGCATAAGGCCGGCAATTGATTTCGGGCTTTCTGTTTCGCGAATCGGCAATAAGGCACAGTGGCCGGCGATGAAGGCGCTTAGCGAAAGATTGAGGTTGGAATATATTCAATACCAGGAACTTCTACAAATGACGCAGCTTCGCACAACCGGACTTTCTAAAGAAGCGGAGGATAAGTTAAAGCGCGGCCAGGCAATAACCCAATTGCTTATTCAGGATAAAAGTAAACCTTTATCAATGGAGACCGAGATCGTCCTCTTATTTGCCTTAAGCCTGGGAGTGCTCGATAATCTTTCTGCTTCGGATATGAGGAAATTCAAAGACGAATTTATCAATAAGGTCCTAGAGTGGTATCCGGACCTTTTCGCTGCGCTGAGAGGTTCCCAGGTTCTGGATGATTCAGGTATTGCAAATTTGTATGAGGGATTAGGCTGGTATTTTCAGACCACCTAGAAACAAAAGTTACTATTTGTTACTAACGATAATTAGGATTGCAAGTTGTTACTAATGGTTACTACTAGTTACAACGGGCCGGCATATGAGAGGTTGCAGTTTTATAAGAATACCTGTGCTATAAGAAGAAAAATTTATAGCCTTACTGAGAAATTCCAAAAGACACACATAAGAATTGTAAGCCAAATACGGGATGCTGCAAGAAGTGCTAAACAAAATATAAGAGAAGGCTATTCTAAAGATACTGTAGGAGAGTTCGCCCATTCCATTATAATTAGCAAAGGTTCTATCTCTGAATTAGAAGGTGACTTGGATGATTTCAGAGAAGATAATCTAGTTGAGGACAAGGAGTACGTAGCTTTAAAAGAATTGATCTCTAAAACAAGATACCAGATGGATAGGTATATAGATTCTCTTTATAAATTAGAAAGAGAAGGAAGATGGAAGCCTCGTTTCAAGCGTAACCAATAGTAACTAACAGGTTGTTTAAACTCTTGTTAGTAACTGATAGTAACCGAACGAATGAAATTACTCTCTCAGATAAAAAAAGACATGGAATTCAATCAGAACCTCTCCAGCCTAATAGAGGTTTTAAAGGAAATCGCGATAGCTCAATATCACACTATGGAGAAGAAGCTCAAGTCTTACGATAAGCTTTTCTCTATCCTGGAAAGCTTTTTTGAAATTATTCCTGCTGAACTGGATGAAATGCAGCACCCTTTATTAAATTTAGGAAATAGGCCTCTGGGCGTTATTGCAGTTACTTCTGATACCGGCCTGCTGGGTGCGCTTAATATGCAGGTTATGAATCTTGCGCTTCGCGAGGTTGAAACAAATAAAGCGAAGTTGATAATTATAGGCGAAAAGGGGAAAATATACGCTCAGGAGAGTAATACTGCCTTTGCGTCTTTCCCGGGCGTACAAGATGAAAACAGATTCGCTCAGGCAATCCAGTTAAGGGATTATATTGTAGGGGAGGAATTAGCTCGCCGGTTAGGGCCCTTAAAGATTATTTATCCTTATGCTGCTTCGATTATGAATCAACGTATTCAGACTGTACAGCTCCTGCCGTTTTCTAAACCTAAAAAGGCTCAATCTTACTTTTCCTCCGAGATGGTTATAGAGTCTCCCATTGAAAGCATTGTTGGTTATCTGGTTTATCTTTTTTTAGGCCAGACATTCTACGATATTTTTGGAGACAGCCGCCTTGCTGAAATGGCTGCGCGTTTTATTCACCTTGAAGAAAGCGGGCATAAACTTGAGGATTTAGAGAAAGGCCTGAGGCTGCAGTATTTTCGCCAGAAACACGAGCTTATTGACCGGAACATGCGCGAGTTATTCGCTGCGCGCTCGGCATTTAAATAGCATATAGATACAAATTTTTAGAGAATATGGACAATAAAAATTCTAAAATAGGGTATGTAATAACAGTACAGGGGCCTGTTGTCGATGTTAAATTCAAATCAGGAGAAGATATCCCTAATATCCTTGAGAATGTAAATACTGAGGCCGTAGACGGCAAGAGGGTTGTTCTTGAGGTTGCAGAGCATCTTCCCGGTAATATTGCCCGCTGTATTGCCGTAAATTCTACATTTAACCTTCAACGCAATACCCCTGCTTATGCTTCCGGTGAGCCGATCCAGATTCCCCCGGGAGACACCCTTTATGGAAGGATTATAAATGTTTGGGGTGAGCCTATTGACCAGAAGGGAGATTTGCCTCCGGGAGAGAGGATTTCTATCCGCAGGCCAAGGCTGGAGGTGTATGTCGGAAGTGACCAGGATAAAGCAGAGCGTTTTGATATAATGGAAACAGGGATTAAGATCATCGACCTTCTTTTTCCGTTAGTCAAGGGCAGTAAAACAGGAATTCTCGGCGGTGCGGCTCTAGGTAAGAGCATTCTCACGCTTGAGGTAATTCACAATGTCGTTAAGAAATACCGAGGTGCTTGTGTGTTTACAGGAGCGGGTGAGCGTATCCGTGAAGGGAACGAACTTTATTTTGAGCTTTCGCGCCGCGACATATTATCCAAAACAGTATTAGTATTCGGACAGATGAACGAACCCCCGGGAGCCCGCTTTGGAGTAGCGATGAGCGGTGTTACCTTAGCCGAATCCATTCAGCGCAAGAATCAGGATGTTCTTCTTTTTGTCGATAATATCTTCCGCTTTTTGCAGGCAGGCGCTGAGATTTCCAGCCTTCTTGGCCGCGTCCCTTCGGAAACAGGTTACCAGCCGACGTTGATTTCCGAAGCCAGTGAATTTCATGAGAGGATTCGTTCCTCCAAGGAAAGCGGAGGCTCAATTACTTCTGTCGAGGCAGTTTATATACCCGCAGACGACATGACCGACCCGGCAGTTGTAACCATATTCAGTTTTCTTGATTCCATTATGGTTCTTTCCCGCCAGCGGGTGCAGCTGGGCCTATATCCGGCAATTGACCCCTTGCTTTCATCAAGTGCCAACCTTGACCCTGATATCGTTGGTAAACAGCACTATGAGATTTCTCAGGAAGGAATCCGCATTCTCCAACGTTATGAAGAACTGCGCCGTATTGTTATCTTTATCGGAATCGATGAACTTGCTTCCGGAGACAGGATTATTTATGAACGGGCAAGAAAATTACAGAATTTCCTGACCCAGCCGTTTTTTGTTGCCGAGGCTTATACAGGTAAACAGGGTGAATACGTAACGGTTCAGCAGACCCTTGAGGGTTGTCAGAAGATTATTTCCGGGCATCTTGACAGGAAGCCGGAAGGAGACCTTTATATGATAGGGGCTGTATAGTATTGGAGTTAAAATTCTCCCTGACGATACGTCGGGGCTCATTGGAGGTGAAGTATGCAAAAAAGTTCAAAGCGTATCGGAGAAATCTTGATTGAGAAAAAGTTAATTACAGAAGCGCAGCTTTTGGATGCCTTACAGGAGCAGAAAGCAAGCGATGGTTTCCTGGGAGGCATTCTAATAAAGAAGGGCATAATTAACAGCGCAGAACTTGTTGTGGCCTTGGCTGAGCAGTTTAATATGCCCTTGCTGGAACTCAAGGAAGAATACATAGATATGGAGTTGGCGCGCCGTTTTTCTTCCTCCCTGATTTTAGACCATAAGTGCTTTCCCATCCACCAGGATGAAGATTCCATAACCGTTGCCATTATCAACCCGCTGAATGCAATAGCGATCAGCAAGATCGAGGATGAAGCCAAGCCCAGGCGGGTTAAGCTGGTTCTGGTTTCCGAAAAAGATATAGAAGAAGCGATAAAGAATTACCGGCAGTATGTTTCCGATAGTATCAGGCGCCTGCTTAATAAGGATAAAAAACCCTAAAACTAAACACCTAAATAAAAATGACAAAAACCGATTTAATTCTTCATGATGCGTTAATCAATAAGGGGATAGTGGATGGGAAGGTTCTGGAGCCCTGCATTAAGCAGGCAGAAGACTCTTCTCAATCTTTGGCGAATATTTTAATCGAACGCAATATACTTACGGAAGAGAAAATATTATCTATCCTTTCCGGTGAACTGAATTTGCCGTATTTAGACCTAAAATCACTTAGCGTAGATATGGCGGTAATTAAGCGTATTCCGCTTAAGGTGGCTTCTTATTATAAATTCCTGCCGATAAAGGTCGAGGACAGGACTTTATCAATCGCAGTATCTTATCCTTTAGACATAAAAATTCAGGATGAAATACGGATGCAGCTTGGTTTTGAGATCGAGACCAACCTTGCCCGGGAGGCTGATATTTTAGAGGCGCTAAGCAAATATTATGGCCTGGGAGCGGATACGCTGGAGAAAATTATTTCTCAGGTTCCCGCGGAGCAAGCCACTTTAGCAGATGAGCAGGAAAAGATAGAAGATATAGAGAAATTAGCTGAAGATGCCTCGGTTATAAAATTAGTCAATCAAATAATCCTGGAAGCCTATAAAAAGCGTGCTACGGATATCCATATCGAACCTTACCGAGGAGAACTAGTTTTGCGCTACCGTATAGACGGTGTTTTATACGATGCGAAAATTCCTGGAGAAATAAAGCGTTTCTTAAACGCAATCATCTCGCGCATAAAGATTATGTCTAATCTTAATATTGTTGAACATCGCCTGCCTCAGGACGGGCGGGCAATTGTTAAAACTCAAGACCAGGCACTCGATTTAAGGATTTCTACATTGCCTACTCCTCACGGCGAAAGCGTAGTTATACGTATACTGCCTACACAGATGCTTCTAAGCCTTGAAAGATTAGGCCTTAGATTAGAAGAACGTAATTTGTTTGAGCGTTTGATCCAGAAGCCGCACGGTATAATTCTAGTTACCGGCCCTACGGGAAGCGGCAAGACAACTACGCTCTATGCATGTTTAAGCAGGATTAATACCAAGGAGCGCAAGATAATCACGATAGAAGACCCTATCGAATATGAGTTAAAAGGCATAACGCAGATACAGGTGATGTCTAATATCGGCCTTGATTTTGCCCGCGGCTTACGAAGCATGCTCAGGCATGACCCCGATGTAATGATGGTTGGGGAAGTCAGGGATTTAGAAACAGCGGAGATTGCTATTAGAGTAGCGCTTACAGGCCATCTTGTTTTTTCTACTCTTCATACAAACGATGCCCCTTCGGGCATTACCAGATTATTAGATATTGGGCTTGAGCCATTTCTTGTAGCTTCCAGCGTTGAGGCATTTATTGCCCAGCGCCTGGTAAGGGTTATTTGTTCTAAATGCAGAGAAGAAGATAAGACTCCCTTGTCACAACTTAGAGAGGAAGTTGCTCGAGGCTTGAACATGGAATCTACCGAGAAGATTAAGTTTTACCGTGGCAGGGGCTGTGAAGATTGCAATTTTACCGGTTTCTACGGACGTACCGCTATATACGAGATACTCTTGCTTGATGAGGCAATAAGAGACTTGATTCTGATTAGGGCTTCTGCCAGTCAGATTAAGAAGGTTGCAATATCGCGGGGGATGCGGACTCTGCGGCAGGACGGCTGGAGGAAGATAATCGCAGGTATTACTACCCCTGAGGAGGTAATGAATGTTACTCCTTCTGAGGATATTGTTGGTACAGGGAAAGAGGAGCTTGTTAATCTGGATGAGTTAGGAATTAAGATTAGTCAGTCTTCGGATAAGAGGGTTTACGGCCGGCTGGATACCCGGATTAATTTACGTTATAAGATTTTTAAATCTGCAGAAGAATTGTTGAAGCGAGGATATACCCCGCAGCATCTTGGTGCGGCAAAAAATATTGGCGCGGGAGGAATTCTTTTTATATCCAAAGAGGCAATGCCGGTGAGTGCAATTCTTGAGTTGGCCATTGAGTTGCCTAACGAACAAGAGTCAGTAGAATGTTTGGCCAGGATATTAAGAGTAAAGGAAATTGAGGTTAACAAGAGCTATGATATTGCCGCCTGTTTTCTTGACATAACCAGCGCCCAGAGAGCAAAACTGGATAAGTACGTAAAGAGTAAATTGGAGGAATAGGTTTCAAAATTAAAGATTTAAAATTAAAGATTAAAGATAA
>JAHJCI010000141.1 GCA_018813085.1 Candidatus Omnitrophota bacterium
GAGCCTTCCGGCGCTGGATGTTTTGCGCGAGAAATATCCCGCAGCCGAGATTACGGTAATGGTTGGCCCGCGTCCCGCAGAAATATTCAAAAATAATCCTTATATACACCGTCTGATAATTTACGATAAATACGCTGCTTTGAGAAAAAAGGCGAAGCTTTTTTTCGAATTTATGAAACAGCGCTTTGACGTGGTTATAGACCTGCGTAATACTTTATACGGCGCATTGTTTCCGGTCAGGCTGAAGACTTCCCCGTTTTTGTATATGCCAGGGCGTATCCGTCATGCCAAAGAAGAGAAGCTTTACAAGCTAAAAAAGGCATTAAGAGAAAAGAATGATCTGGCTCCGGCAACAGAAAAATCGCTTTATATAAGCAGAGAGGACGACGCCTATATTACTTCGCTTCTTAATAAGCACGGGATTACCGAAGGCGCTAAGTTTATCATTCTCAGTCCTGCTACAGGCGGCAGGACAAGGCAGTGGAATAAGGATAAGTTCCTCAAGCTTTGCAGTAAGTTAGCCTTGGATTATCCGGTAATTCTTATCGGAAGAAAACAGGATAAAGAGCTTACGGAATATATCCGCAGCAATTCCGGCGGCAGTATTTTTGATTTTGCCGGATTGACTAATCTGGCGCAGCTGGCTTCTCTGATTAAAAGGAGCTCGCTTGTAGTTGTTTGCGATACAGGTATACTGCAATTAGCCAGTTATCTGGATATTCCGATTATTGCGCTGTTCGGGCCCAGCGATGAGAATAGATACGGCCCATGGTCAAGCAGATTTAAGATAGTTACTGCTCAGATTTCCTGCCGGCCCTGCCGCAGGCCGGATTGCAGGTTCAATAGCGTAGAATGTATGGATAAGATAAGCGTAAATCAGGTATCGGATTTCATTGACGCTTTTTTAAAATCGTGATAGAATATTACGCTAAAATGATTAATTTTAAGAGAGTTAAAACTTATTTACCAAAAAAGGGTACCTTCAAGGTGAGTAAGGCAGATTTTGCCTGTCCGCCAAAAGAGAAGAGGAGTTTTGCAAATTTTTATCAATCTTTGCCTAATATCCTAAAAGGAAAGGACTTGCGCGATATAGTTGACGCGGTCCTGAAAGCGAGAAAGAATAATAAGCCGGTTATCTTTATGTGCGGTGCCCATGTAATCAAGTGCGGACTAAGTACGGTTATCAATGAATTAATCAAGAAAAATATAATTACCTGCCTTAGCTTAAACGGCGCGGGTATAATTCATGATTTTGAGATTGCTTCCCAGGGCCGAACTTCTGAGGACGTGGCTTCTTCTTTGAGCAAAGGGACTTTTGGCATGAATAAGAAGACCGCAGCATTCCTAAATCAGGCAATAGCAAAGGGAGTAAGCAAAGGATTAGGCCTGGGCCAGTCTGTTGCCAGGGCAATATCAAAGCAAAAGCTACCATTTAGAAATTTAAGCATTATTCACCAGGCGGCAAGCTCAGGAATTCCGTTAACCGTTCATGTTGCTATCGGCACAGACGTAATTCATCAACATCCTGATTTCAATGCCGGGTTAACCGCCGAAGGCAGCATGCGGGATTTCCGAACCCTCGTAGAAGTAGTTAGAGGACTGAATCAGTCAGGCGTGCTGCTTAATTTTGGTTCCGCAGTGATTTTACCCGAAGTATTCCTGAAGGCGCTTAATTTAGCCAGGAATTTAGGCTTTAAGGTCAAGGATTTTACTACGGCAAATTTCGACATGATTTATCAATATCGCCCGGCAGAGAATATCGTCAGGCGCCCGGTTATCCCCGGTGGAAAAGGCTATTATTTTATCGGCCATCATGAGATTATGTTGCCGTTATTAGCGCAGGCAGTTATTGAGAAAGTCAAATGAACCCCACCTATGGCGGGGTGAATTTGACCCTTGACATCTTCGATGTCAAGGGTTCAATATCGCGCATATAATTTACGTCGTGTTTTGCACTCCGTAAATTATGCACTCATTGAAAATGAAGAATTTAAAAAAGATAATCAGGAAATTCCCCAAGGCAAAGATATTGGTTTTAGGAGACCTTATACTTGATGAATATATCTGGGGCAGAGTTGAGAGGATTTCGCCCGAAGCCCCGGTTCCGGTGGTATGGGCAAAAAAGCGTTCTTATGTACTCGGGGGTGCTGCCAACGTAGCCAGCAATATTAAGAGTTTAGGTGCAGGCGCCTGCCTTTGCGGAGTTGTGGGCATGGATAAAAACGCCGAAGTACTATTATCAGAATTAAAAAAGCAGGGCGTATCCAGCCGGGGAATTATTTTAATAAAGAAGAGGCATACTACGGTTAAAACCAGGATTATTGCCGGGCATCAGCAGGTAGTAAGGCTGGATTGGGAGCATACCGAACCGCTGCCTCAGGGCATTAATGCCAGATTATACGAGTTCGTAAAGAATAATATCAATAAGTTCGACGCGCTGATTATCGAGGATTACGGCAAGGGCACGATAAATCCCTGGCTTGCCAAGAAGGTAATTGATTTAGCCAGAGAGAATGAACGCATCATAACCGTTGATCCCAAAGAAGAGCATTTTCAGTATTATGCCGGCACAACCTGTATCACGCCTAACCGCAGAGAAGCAGAAAGCGCGATAAGAAATCTTAAAATCCAGGATACCACGAATTCCTTGCGTATTAATACCGACAGGCTGCTTAACAATAAGGACTTAATGCGCGCCGGAAGAGAGCTGTTAAAGTATCTTAATTTAGATTCACTTTTAATTACCCTGGGAGAAGAAGGCATGCGTTTGTTTGAGCGCGCCCGAGGCGGGCTAGCGGTAAGTATCCCTACCCAGGCACAGGAGGTATTTGATGTTTCCGGAGCCGGGGATACGGTAATTGCGGCTTTTACTTTGAGTTTAGCCTGTGGGGCAGGGAAGCTAGAGGCAGCGCATATTGCCAATTTCGCCGCAGGTATCGTAGTCAGCAAAATCGGGACAGCGGTTATTTCAAAGAAAGAACTTTTAGAGAGGTTGCCTAAGAGTTAATCAGAGGTGAGAGCATGGAAGTAATAGGGGTTATTCCTGCACGATATAGTTCTACGCGCTTTGCAGGCAAGGTACTGGCCGATATCAACGGCAAGCCAATGATCCAACATGTCTGGGAAAGGGCAAAGAAGGCGTTGCTTCTGGATGAGGTTATCATTGCCTGCGACGAAGAAGAGGTTCTTAATGTCGGACGCGAGTTCGGAGCTAATTGCTTAATGACCGCCAAGGGGCATCTTTCCGGCAGCGACAGGATTACCGAAATAGTCGGCTCCCTGGATGTTAAGATTATAGTTAATATCCAGGCCGATGAGCCGCTGATACAGCCATTGATGATCGACAGCCTGGTTGACGCTTTGCAGAGTGATGATTCCGTTAACATGGCCACGATAATGAAGAGAATCGAGCATCCCGAAGAAGTAAAAAACCCGAATATAGTTAAGGTAATTACGGATAAGGATAATTTTGCGCTCTACTTTTCTCGTGCGCCTATTCCTTTTCGTGCAAAAAATTCCGAGATTGAGCCGGTATATTATAAGCACGTCGGGCTTTACGCTTATACCAAAGATTTTCTTTTCACATATAAAAATATTCCTCCTTCGGCCCTTGAGGCAGCAGAGAAGCTGGAGCAGTTGCGCGTTTTAGAGGGGGGCTTGCGCATCAAGGTAATTGAAACAAAGTTTGAAACCATCGGAGTTGATACTCCGGAGGATTTAGAAAGGGTTCGGCAGATTTTAAGAGAGGAAGCAGGGGAATAGTTATGGCGGTTGCAGAGATTAAACTGGGCAATATCAAGATAGGCGCCAGGAATGCGCTAACCTTAATCGCCGGCCCATGCGTAATTGAATCGGAAGAGCTTTGCCTGACTACTGCCAGGAAGATAAAAGAGATTTGCCGCAGACTGGGTATTTCCTACATATTTAAATCCAGTTTTGATAAGGCCAACCGGACTTCAGTTGGTTCCTTCCGCGGCCCGGGGCTTAAAAAAGGGCTTAAGGTTCTGGAAAAAGTAAAAAAGAAGCTGAAAATTCCCGTGCTTTCCGACGTGCATTGCAGGGAGGATGTCAGGAAAGCGGCAGAGGTGCTGGATATTATTCAAATTCCAGCCTTTCTTTGCCGCCAAACCGACCTTTTACTTGCTGCCGCAGCAAGTAAAAAAATAATAAACATCAAAAAGGGCCAGTTCCTGGCGCCCTGGGATGTCCTGGCTATAATTAAGAAATTAGAATCTGCAGGTTGTAAAAAAATTATGATTACAGAGCGGGGTGTCAGTTTTGGCTATAATAACCTGGTTTCCGACCTGCGTTCATTATCAATCATGCGTGACTTCGGGTATCCGGTATTTTACGATGCCTCGCATAGCGTACAGCTGCCTTCGGGGTTAGGGAATGCCTCGGGCGGAGAGCGCCGTTTTGTTCCCGGGCTTGCCCGCGCAGCAGTTGCCTTTGGTTGTGACGGGCTATTTATCGAGGTTCATCCAAACCCGCAGGGGGCGCTTTGCGACGGGCCGAATATGATCGATTTAAAACAATTGGAAAAGCTGCTTAGTGAGGTAGCAAGGATAGAAAAGGTATTAAGATGAAATTAATAAAACGGGCAAAAGAGATTCTGGATATAGAGGCGGATGCAATCAAAGATTTAAAAAAGCGTATTGATAATAATTTTAAGCGGGCAGTTAATTTGATTTTATCTACAAAGGGGCGGGTTGTGATAAGCGGTATGGGCAAGACCGGTATTATTGCCCAAAAGTTTTCTGCAACGCTCTCCTCTACGGGCACGCCAAGCCTCTTTCTTCATTCTGCCGAGGCAATACACGGGGATTTAGGCAGTGTAACGGCTGATGACGTTGTAGTTATTATTTCCAACAGCGGAGAGACGGAAGAAATTAAGAAGTTGCTGCCGATTTTAAAGAAGATGGGTACTAAGGTTATCGCCTTGACCGGAAATATTAAGTCGTCACTTGCGCGGTTTAGCGATATATCACTTGACGTTAGCGTCAAGAAAGAAGCCTGTCCCCTGGGATTAGCCCCTACTGCTTCTACTACGGCAATGCTGGCAATGTGCGATGCGCTTTCTATATGCCTGCTAGAGATCAAGGGCTTTAAAGAAAAGGATTTTGCCTTGTTTCATCCCGGCGGTTCTTTGGGCAGGCGCCTGTTGCTTAAAGTCGAGGATATCATGCGTACGGGCAAGGCCAATCCTATAGTTAAAGAAGATGAAAAAGTATCCTCTGTTTTACTAAAGATTACCCGTTCGCGCGCCGGTTCTGCGACAGTTGTCGATAAAAAAGGCAGGGTTAAAGGGATATTTACCGACGGAGACCTCAGGCGGCATCTGGAGGTGGACAGGGACCTCGCCTGGCGTAAGATTTCGGCTGTGATGACCAGAAATCCCGCGGTTATCAATAAGGACCGCCTTGCGGTTGAGGCAATGCGCATGTTGGAAAGTAAAAAAATCGACGAGATACCCGTTGTTGATGAAAAGGCAAAAGTAGTAGGGCTCCTGGATGTTCAGGATTTGCTCAGGGCTCGATCCTGACCACTCGGCGGGTGGATAAGCATTGCCCCCCTACATATTACCCCCAACGACTTGTACGGGTGAGCCCTTTCAGGACTTTTGCAGCAATCCCTCCAGAGATC
>JAHJCI010000142.1 GCA_018813085.1 Candidatus Omnitrophota bacterium
AAGACACAATTCTCGCATCCTATTTATATCTTCCGGTGAATATTTGCCGTCCTTTGCCATACGCCTGACAAAATTTTCCCATTCATCAGGATATCTGCTTATTACATAAGTCAGTAGTCTTTCGCCGGTTAAATATTTTTCATTAATAGCTTCGAAATCATCGGGTATTGATTCATCAGAAAATAAGTACATTAAAATTTCCTCATAACAAGGAGTCATTACGCTGAATAGATACAATTGTTCCCAGATTGGCATTCTTTCCATATCCATAAATAAGGTGGAAAGGAAGTGGTACAATCTGCGGCGGATTCGGTCGTTTCTAGGAGCCTTAGATAAATCTGCGTCTTTTGTTATTATTCCACCGAAGAAGTTATTAGGATTTTCCTCTATTACATATTTATATCTATCTCGCTCCGCTTCAGAGATTCTATCTTCAAGATAATACCTATCTATAATCATATTCCAGGCCTTTGCCCAGGCGATATTCATTTCATCCTGTGTTATAGGACGCTGTTGACCATTAGCACCGGTAATAGTAGACGGTAAAATCTTACGTTGAAATTCTCTCCCAGCATCTTCAAACTTATCTACGACTGAATCTCCCCCGATTGCTTCAAGCTTGCCTGTGTTGATATTACTAACCGGTAGAATTTTATTTATAAATCTGCCTATCCTGCCGTGTTTCCACTTATTAATGCGGTTGACGCCGTAATATTTACCAAGCGCATAACCCACTGTAGCTTCAGTAAGATAGAAGAAGGCGAAAATATCTAACAGGAAGAATAGCAGGAACGGAACTGCTGCTCCAACTAACAATAGTATATTTCCGCCGACAAAGAAGTAATTAGAATATAATATTGTAAACAGAGGAATAGCTATCATTTTGCAAATATAGAAGTTCCAGAGGAGTTTCTGTATAAGGACAGCACCCATCATTATGCGGGAATGCCATTTTCTAGTTGAAGTACCAGTAGGTGCTTTATAACCAGTTTCAGGATCTACAGGATCCCACCTACCTACATATTTACTGCTTAGTATCTTATTTACCATTAAGTCAGCACCTTTATAGGCAAGGAACACGACTCCCAGTGAACCCAGAACTATTACACCCCATAAGATAAACGATACAGAGGGAATAAATAATGGTACTGCTATTGAGGATAAAAGTGTAACTGCTATAAGTGGTAGGAAGGTTCTGAACATATTTCTAAACATTATCAGCCAGCCCTTCCAGCCAAAACGTCCGCCGCTTACGTCAGAATAGGTTTTTTGTAAGAAATCATTGAGAAGTTCATTTCGTCTATTTGGTGAATTTAAATATGCGTCAATCTCCTGGCGGCCTCCTTGATTATCATACCAGTTAATAAACTGTCTGCTTCGGAAGTAATCCTCCACGTCGCTTTGAATAATGCGCTCTTTCATCCCTGTATTTAAGATTATCTTCTTTGCTGCATCTGGCGTATCTTTACCATCGTGTCTGCGAATAATCTTACCCCACCTTTCGAATTCCTGCCACGTAAACGGGCCAATTTGTTCTGGCTTCTCCCTTAACATTTCTTTGCTCTTGTAGAAGAGATAGTTAATTAATGGAGCTGTGGTATTGGAGAAGAGCGAACCGTTTAGATTGACTAGATAATACAAGTACATATCTTCCAGTCTACGCTTAGACTGCTCGCCTTCCTTCTTTGTAACTGTCACTGATTCTAGCCAATCTTTATAATTTATGCCCATTACTGCTTCTAACCAAACTCCGAAATCATAGAAGAATTTTTCAGGTATCTCGGATAATTCTTCTCCGCGTTCTAATTTTGCTCGGATTTGAGGTTTCAATAATCCTTCTTTTACCTGCTTAACCACGCCTTCCTGAAAACCATAATCTGAATATCCGTCAATCTCTCGTAAAATAGCTTCAATTTTTTTGTCTGTATATTGATGCTGTTTACCATTTGTCTCGCTTTCGGCCTCTTGTTCGCTTCTCTTGCGTTGCCCAATCCAGGCTGC
>JAHJCI010000143.1 GCA_018813085.1 Candidatus Omnitrophota bacterium
GAATCTTTGCGTATAGTTAGAGGTAGACTCGATTTGGAAACTAAGGAATTGGAAGAAATACAAGATCAAGATGATAGCGGACAAAGTAGGCAGAAAACTCAAGTCTTTGTTAAGGATTATTTAGGAGTAGCGTTGAAGAGATCAAGAGAAATGAAGCAGCAAATTCCTTTTGGTAAAATCCCCCTAGAGTTTAGACTCAGTACACCTAACAACAAATTAGCCGAGGTAGTAGTAGAAGATGGTATAAGAAAGATCATCTTCTCTTGGGCAATCATTGCCCGCGCTCCCCCGGCGCTCCTGATTCAGCTTACCCTGCTGGAAGAAATCCTGCATTATTATTATCCTGCCCAAGATGAATTTGTGCACTCAGTTATTGATCAATATATCTCCTCAGAAATTTACGAATCATTCATAAACGCAATAGAAAAAGCGGGAAGAGTCGGTATTTATACAGAATTAACTGAAGAGCAAATCCGCAGGGAATCTGTTGAGGGCTTTGTTTTACATCCTGAAGTTAAGGAGACCTGGAACCTTACTCTGATTAAACCCTTGCAGGAATTATATGCTCGAGCCGGGGCGAAAGAGAGAGAAGATATCGTTAAGAAATTTAAAGAAATAACCGGGGCTGCCTGCATCGTTCTCGGGAATTGGGCCGATGAAAATGGGATTCCCATGGAGATTAAACGCACAACCTTTGAGGGGAGATTAGAGGGAATTCAGGAGTTGTTAAAAGACCTTCTTGAATCTGCAGCAAGGGGAGAGGAGAAATACTTCGATATAGAATTAAAGGATTTAATCAAGAGATTAAGTAATGACAGGTTAATAATTCGCGATGAGGCCTGTTCAGACGGCATCACTACAATGGAGCTGGCACAAAGCTTAATCGGATTTAAGGATAAGGTCAAGATAATCGGAGCGGATATTTTGATGAACTTATATCAATTGGCCAATAAAGACGGTGATGTGGCTATATTTGATGCCTTTGAAAAAATAATGCAGGTTAAAAGAGCGGGAGAACTTAAGCAGGTCTATAAAGACGAGGAGTTCCAGAAACTTTTTGAAGAAATATGCAGATTAAGTCAAAGGTTGTATGGTAGATTAGTAAGCTTTGAATCCGAGGGCAATAAATTAGACGTAATCAGAACCTTAGATCCTAGAGTAGTAGATTTCGAAAAAGAGAATAATCAGGTTAGTTTTCAGGAGCACGATGTCTTTGCGTCTGTTAAAGAAAAAGCGGATGTAATTTGTTGCGCAAATCTGCTTTTATACGGCGAGTATTTTACCTTAGAGCGAATACAAGAGGCTGTCTATCAATTGGGCAATTCTTTGAATGAAGGTGGTATTTTGATTTTGGCGCAGACTCCTGTCCATGACCCCGAGCTTATATATATCCATCTTTACCAGAGAAAGGGCGATAGACTGTTGCCACTTCTTGAATCAAGCCGTAAGTTAAGCAAAATAGAATACGCAAGATTTGCGCCTTCTCCTAAGGTATTGGCTTTGTTTGAAGCAGAGATAGACTTAAGTGAATCGCCTGCTTTTGCTCCTGGCGCAATCGAACAAAAACAATTGCTTTCAGAGAGACTGCTTTCTCATGCGGAAAATGATAAAAATGAAGCCGCATTAAATGAAAACAGAGAGGAAAAAGCCCGCTCGCCAGAGGAAGACTTTACCGATACGATGCAGGAGGCTTATGCCCGGCTAAAAGCTAACGGCGCAGCAGACATAGTTGTGGGAATTCCTTTTATAAACGAGAAAGAAACCGCTGGTAAAGTAGTCAGGAAGATTGCCAATTCCTTAGCTAAGTTATATCCGGATAAGAGAATATTATTTGTCTGCGTGGGGGAGAAGGATGGCAAAGAGGCCCAAAGAGTAATTAACTCGGTTTCTCTGTCAGCTAATGCCCGCAGTATTTGCTTTTTAAAGAGCTCCGATTCTATCCGGGGTAAAGGCTGGTCGGTAAGAGCGGCAATGGAGATAGCGCAAAAATTACAGGCAAACCTCTATTTGTTCGATGCTGATTTACAACAGATTCCTTTCAGATGGGTTAATGTCCTGGCTCAGCCCCTGGAAGAAGAGCAAATGGATTTGGTTATGTCTCAATACACAAGCTCCTATGCAGAGAGTCTAATCAGTC
>JAHJCI010000144.1 GCA_018813085.1 Candidatus Omnitrophota bacterium
CAGGAGCCAGGCAAATGCTAAAACCTAAGTCGAACATTACCTTTGAAAGAGTGCATTTTGCTTACGAGTGCGAAAATGTGCTCCGCGGAATAGACCTTAAGGTAAATGTAGGCCAATCACTGGCAATCGTGGGTCCCAGCGGGGTAGGTAAAACAACTCTCGTAGACCTTCTTTTGCGCTTTTATGACCCCCAGCAGGGCAGGATACTTATAGACGGTATCGATATACGCGAATTCAGCTTGAAATCTTTACGCCAGAACATCGGGTTGGTTAGCCAGGAGATAATCCTTTTTAATGACACGGTGAAAGCCAATATTTCCTACGGTACATTGAAGCCAGATTTTGATGATGTAATTAAAGCTGCAGTTAAAGCCAACGCGCAGGATTTTATCCTTAAGCTGCCGAACGCTTACGATACGGTAATCGGCGAGCGGGGCATAACGCTTTCCGGAGGGCAAAGGCAGAGGATTGCCATTGCCCGGGCCCTTCTTAAGAACCCGCCGATATTAATTCTTGATGAAGCTACATCACACTTAGACTCTGCTTCTGAGCGAGTTGTCCAGGATGCCTTGGAAGAGCTAATGCAGGGCCGTACAGTATTGATTGTTGCCCATCGCCTTTCTACGGTGCAGAATGCCGACCATATAATAGTATTGGATAGAGGCGAAATCGTAGAACAAGGCAGGCATAAAGAGCTTTTAGACAAAAAAGGCCTCTATTTCCGCCTTCATCAAATACAGGCAAGAGATAAATAAATCCCGCGTTTTTGCTGCTTTTATTGCTCTTTTCTTGTATATTCAAGCAAAAGGTATGAAATTTGTTGCAAGATTTATTAATTATGTTATACTATTTGTTTAACGCAGTAGGAAAGTATAGGGTTAGGGGATTTTTTGAGGTTTTTAAGCAGAAAATCTGCCTGCCGCTTTGCGCAGAAGGCAGCTTTAGTTAGGAATAAGCCCTGTGCAAGCAGTAACCAAGCAGTAAAGTAACGACAAAGGAGGAAAGATTTGCCAGGTGAATTAGTTAAACAGCTTTTAGAAGCAGGTGTGCATTTTGGGCATAAAACTTCGCGTTGGAATCCCAAGATGACAAAATTTATATTCGGTAAAAGGTGCGGAATTTATATTATTGATCTGGAAAAAACCGCTGAATCTTTAAATAAGGCACGGGATTTTATTCTTGAGCTTGCTTCTCGCGGCCAGAGCGTAATTTTTGTCGGCACCAAGAAACAAGCGCAGGATATAATTAAGGAAGAAGCAGAGCGTTGTTCTATGTACTATGTAAACGTACGCTGGTTAGGGGGGTTACTGACGAATTTCTCCACGATTAAAAAGAGCGTTAAGCGCCTTAAAGATATCGAGAAGATGCGCGAGGACGGAACTTTTAATAAGATTGCCAAGAAAGAGGTGGCTTACCTGGAGAAAGAGGCGACACGTCTTAAGAAGAATCTTTTTGGGATCATACAGATGGATAATCTGCCTTCTGCTTTGGTTATCGTGGATACAAACAAAGAAAGTACCGCGGTTAAGGAAGCAAGGCGACTAAATATTCCCATTATAGCAATTGTCGATACGAATTCTAATCCAGAAATAATTGATTATCCTATTCCCGGCAATGATGATGCTATCAAATCCGTACGTGCAATAATATCTTTGCTGGCAGATGCAGTTATTGAGGGTAGGAAGAAGTTCCTTTCCTACCTGGCGAGTGAGACCGTACCTAAGAGCCTGGATAAAGAGCCAGAAGAGCCCCAGCAGCCAGCGCAGGATGCAGGCGTAGAGGATTCTGGTGGTTCAATCGAAGAGAACGAGACTCAAGAGCCGGTTAATCCGCCCAAGGGAAAGTTGAATAAAACAAAAATCGAATGAATTAGAAGGAGAAATAATGAAGAAAATTTCTTTGGATTTAATTAAAGACTTACGCAGCAGGAGCCAGGCGAGCATCAGCGATTGCAGAAAGGCATTGGAAGAATCCAAGGGCGATATGGAAGCGGCAATGAAGTTTTTGCGCAAGCGGGGCCTGGAAATTGCCCTCTCTAAGAAATCCCGCTGTGCCAAACAAGGCAGGGTGGAATGTTATGTTCATCAGGGCAATAAACTCGGCGTAATTGTTGAGGTTAATTCTGAAACCGATTTTGTCGCCAGAAACGAAGAATTCTGTCAATTCACCAAGGATTTGGCAATGCAGATTGCCGCAAGTTGCCCGATTTATATAGCAAGAGAAGACGTGCCAAAGGGAACCATAGATAAGGGCGAGGATAAAGAAGAGTTCTACAAAAGACATTGCTTATTAGAACAGGCCTTTATTAAAGACCCATCCATTAATATAAGCGATTACCTCAACGCGCTTATCGGTAAGATAGGCGAAAATATAGTTGTGCGCCGTTTCACCCGCTATAAGATTGGGGAGGAGTAAAATCTTTTGAGCAAGCCAGTCTACAAGCGTATCGTTTTAAAGTTAAGCGGTGAGGCCCTGCAGGGAAAGAAAGCTCACGGCATCGACCAGAATACCTTGGTTTCCATAGCCTGTCAGATAAAAGAAATTAAGCTCCTTAAGGTAGACGTAGCTGTTGTATTAGGCGCAGGCAATATCTTCCGCGGACAGGAAAATATAGCCAGGAGAGGGTTGGACATGGACAGGTCTGTTGCAGATTATATGGGGATGCTGGCAACCTGTATTAACGGGCTCGCACTGCAGGATGTACTGGAAAAGATCGGCATGCCTACGCGCTTGGTTACGGCGCTTAGCATGCAACAAATAGCCGAACCGTATATCCGACGCCGGGCAATCAGGCACTTGGAAAAGGGGAGAGTGGTTATTTTTGTTGCCGGTACGGGAAATCCTTATTTTACTACGGATACCGCAGCCGCCCTTCGCGGGATGGAAATAAATGCGGATGTTATCTTAAAGGCGACGAAGGTAGAAGGTGTTTATGATAAGGATCCTTTAAAATTTAAGGGTGCAAGGAAATTCAGCCACTTAAGATATATTGATGTTTTGAATAAGAATCTACGCTTCATGGACGCGACGGCAGTTAGTCTTTGTATGGATAATAAGCTCCCCATCGTTATTTTCGATCTTACCCGAGCAGGCAATATCAAACGTGTAATCTTAGGGCGCAAGATAGGTACAGTCATAAGTTAAGATTATAAGCCGCCTTTTTATTTATTGCACCGGGCTAGCTATCTTTAAGGGAAAGGAGAAGCATGACTATAAAGGAAATTCTCCATAGTAACGAAGATAATATGAAAAAGGCAATTGATTCATGCCTTAGGGAGTTTGCCAGCGTGCGTACCGGCCGGGCATCGCCTTCTTTGGTAGAAGGCGTACATGTAGATTATTACGGGACACTTACTTTATTAAAACAATTAGCCAGTATATCCGTTCCCGATGCACATTTACTGGTAATACAGCCCTGGGATCCTACTGCTATTCCTGCGGTTGAAAAAGCAATCCTGAAGTCTAACTTAGGGGTGACTCCTTCTTGTGACGGAAAAATAATTCGTCTTCCTATTCCGCCATTGTCTAAAGAACGAAGAGAAGAGCTGGTAAAATTAGTGAAGAAGATGACCGAAGATGGTAAGATTTCTTTGCGTACTATAAGGCACCATGCGAAAGAAGCAATAGAGAAGCTGGAAAAAGATAAAGCTATATCAGAAGACGACAAATTCAGAGGGCTGGATGATTTACAGAAGATAGTAGAAAAATATATTGCTCAATTAGAGGAAATACTAAAAAATAAAGAAAAAGAGATACTGGAATTCTAAAATAGTTAAAGCCCCGCGCTTTTTTGTTATTTAATAATTAGATAAATATTAGTTTAGATGCGGGCCACTAGCTCATCCGGTAGAGCACCGCTCTTTTAAGGCGGGTGTGCCGCGTTCGAGTCGCGGGTGGCCCAATGAAAATTAAAAATCAAAGATTAAAAATCAAAAATAAAGATTAGAAATCAAAGAGTTAAAAGCATTTTTAATATTTGATTAGAATATTTGGTATTTGATATTCATTTTTGATATTTGACTTTTGGTATTTGATATTCTAAGGTGGACGTCCTGCTTCGCCCTTCAGCGTCAAATACGATGGTAGGGCTTCGCAGCGACAGTCTCGCCGAAGCTCTACCGTAGCTTATTATTGAAAAGCGAAGGCGGACGTGGCGGAATTGGCAGACGCGTCCCGATGAAAATTTCTGCCGCGGTGGCGGAATTTGGAA
>JAHJCI010000145.1 GCA_018813085.1 Candidatus Omnitrophota bacterium
AATTTAATCTTCTGCATTTTTGCCTCCGTTGGAACTGAATAATTATTTTTAATCGGTTTATCCCACAGCAAGCTTTCTATAGCGGGTCAAATTTAAAATTACTAAAAAAATCTTCTAATATTTCAGCCCCCCGGCAAAGGTAATCAACCCTTGCATATTCCCTGCTGCTATGGGCACAACCGCTTGAGCCAAAACCCGTAGCAACTGCGGGTATGTTCCTTTCTTGGAAAAAAGTAAGTACCGTAGCGCCTTCTGAACCGCTCACCCGCGGTCTTATTTTATGCTTGCGCATCGAGCGCTTCAACTCCTTTACCAAGGGGTGACAAGGATTAACCTCGCTGGGCATTTGCTCAGCCATAATCTCGAGATTAAATTTTTTGCTGTATTTTCCAATAATCCTCTTTATCTGCCTGATAATACCCGAAGCGGACATACCAGGAAGGAACCTAAAGTCAAGCTCGAACTCACACCAGTCCGAAACTACGTTAACTTTATCGCCGCCGGAGATCGTGCCGATATTTACAGTCGGAGGCCGCAAATACGGATTCTTTTTATAAACAAACTTCTCTGACTTTATGCTTGACAGGGCCTTTAGCGCTATATCAATGGCGCTTATCCCCTCCCAGGGATAAGCTCCGTGGGCAGATTTGCCCTTTATTTTAACCTTAATATGCAATAACCCCTTCTGCACAACTATAATTTTAAATGAATCCGCATCTAAAATTAAAGCTGCCTGCGGTTTTAATATGCCTTTAGAGAGCAAGGGGAGAAGCCCGTACTGCGAACCGGCCTCTTCGTCTGCGGTGGCAGCAAAAATCAAATTATAACCCAAAACCTTCTTCTGAATAATAATGCTCCTGATTGCCTCCATTAATACGGCAAGGTTACCTTTGTCGTCGGAAGCTCCCCGGCCGTATATGAGATTATCGCGCAAAACCCCGGCAAAGGGTGAAATGCCCCAGCTTGCTCCTGCCGGGACAGTATCCAGATGAGGCGTTACCAAAAGGTTCTTTCTATTATTCCTGCCTTCTAAAATCACTATTACATTGCTGCGCGACTTTTTAAATTCGTAGATTTTAGGCTTAAGGCCCAGCCCCCTGAAAAATTTTTTTACAAAACAGGCTATCTTATATTCATCACCGGGCGGATTTTCAGAGCGGATACGGATTAATGACTGCGTTAACTTAATCAAATGATTCTTATCTGCCATGTGAATTATTATTCTTTCAGTTGTAAGGGATTATTGCCGTAATAAGCAAGTATCGTATAGGCAGTTGCAGAGACAGAGCCCGTAGAGCTTCCCTTAGGCGTTAACCAGCCGTGCCCGGTATCGACAAAATCATGACTGGCATAAGGAAGGCAGCCCCTGCCCTGCCCTGAGGGAGAGGGGCTTGAAATAATCATCTTAGATAACTCTAAAAGGTATCCTTCGGCTTTATTTTGATATGACTCAGCAAGGCTTAATGCTTGTTTTAACCTGTAATAGTCTGCCATTATCTTAAAACTTAAAATCATCTGTGCGGTCCATTCGCAAGAAACAACCCCTCCTCGCGCCAAATTCTTTTGTGCGGCGAAATCAAAACCTTTTATCCTTACGTATTTTCGTTCAGGGCGCATAAAATCAACTTCTACTTCACAGCTTTCTTCGGCAAATTTCATTATATCTTGCGCGGACATACCGATCTCTTCCAATTTAGCCGGGCCCAAAGCTGCGATTGACCAGGCATAGGTATCGGTAGCAATTGTCGAATCCCCCTTGCCGCGCTTTACCGGAACATCAGGGCGGTCATAGGTATGCCTTAATAACCAGCCTACAATCTTATCCGCACTTTGCCGGTAACTTTGATTCCCTGTTTTTTGATAGAGCATTGTCAAAAAAGAATAGGCATCTAAATTATGCTCAGTAGCATACCAGCTCACCGTTGGCCCGCCCCTTATGCCTCCTTCTTTATCTTCCTTCTGTATGCTAATTACCCAATCGGCAATATGCCTGGCTAAATCCAGGTAGCGGCTATCCCCCGTCTTCTGCATATACTGCATAATTGCTATGCCAAGCCAGATGTTTGGCCCGGAATGAACAACATACTCTGCAGGCTGGCCGTCGTCAACATAATATGCATTGATGAATGCTCCGTCTACCCGTTTGGCGCGGTATTGAAAGAAATCCAATATTCTCTGAGCTTTCTGGAAATCTCCGGAATAAGAGTATAAGCAGGTCACCAGTGCCTGGTCATAAGTAAAACCCCATTTGGCAATGTCATTATCCCCTTCAAAACTCAAGATAAGCCCTGTGCGCGGATTTTGATGCCTAACCAACCACTGATACATATTATCAAAGGTTGCCTGCTGAATGGCTATTTTCTTTCTATCTAAAACTAACAAATTCTCAGTCGCATTACTTTCCTTCCGCTGGAGATTAAATAACTCTTCCTCTAAAACTCCCTTCTCTCTTTTGAGCCGCTCGATTAAAAGAGTTAACTGTTGAGTATCATCCCTAACCGCTGCCTCATCGACATGTCTTCTTTCGATTGCCAACTGCATCCGCAGAAGTTCTTCAGAAAGTTGTTTTTTTTCATCCTCCGCCTTTTTTATCTCATCCTGGATGTGCAGGAGGCGTGAATTTAGCTCTTCCTTTTCCTTGTTTATTTTATCTACGCTCTGCCGGGCGATTTTTGAATCTTCCATAACCCTGACCAGTTGATTGACTAAATTCCGGTTCTCTCGCGTCAGTCGCCAGTTAAAATATCCACTGATGGAGATACTCAAAGCTAAAATTACAACTAAACCAGCGCCGATACGC
>JAHJCI010000146.1 GCA_018813085.1 Candidatus Omnitrophota bacterium
CAAAATTAAAGATTAAAAATAAAAGATAAAAAATTCAGTATTCTCGGCAACAAAACATCTTTTAGTTTTTTTTTAATATTTTATTTTTAAAATGGTGGCCCAAGAGGACTCCGCGCTTCGCGCTAGAACCTGTCGTCGCTTGCGCTCCTCCCCATAGAGAAACCAATGGTTTCCCCTCTGGCGTCTCGCCCATCTCGCCATGCTTGATGGTGGATGAGGCGGACTGTCACCCCTTCCTTTTCTTTTTAAAGAACTGTTCCCTTAATAATTCCCTTTTTTGGTTCTCGTCGATATAAATGGGCCCAAGAGGACTCGAACCTCTGACCTTTTGCATGTCAAGCAAACGCTCTAACCAACTGAGCTATGAGCCCAATATGTTTACCTGTCTTACTCATAGCGCACTCATTTCTAACCTCCGCCGTAGGCGGATCAGCCTTCGGCTGAAACTGAGCTATGAGCCCGCTACTTTCCTCTTATGGGCGAGAAGGGAGTCGAACCCTTACGGCCTTGCGACCATTGGATTTTAAGTCCAACGTGTATACCATTCCACCACTCGCCCGAATAATCCTCTAAAACCAAAGGCGCGGAGCGGATTCGAACCGCTGAATAAAGGTTTTGCAGACCTCTGCCTTACCACTTGGCTACCGCGCCATTATCGTAAACCCCGCCGTACTTCTTTTACTATTGTTTCAACGCTGGCCAAGTGCCCAACGCCGACATCGCCGCAGACCAATTTACCCCTTATTGGCTCAATGAACCCGAATCCGAGTTTTTTAAGTTTATGGATATTTGACTGCAGGATCTTGTTGTTGAACATTACCTCGTTCATCGCAGGCGCAATGTAAACCGGCACTTTCACTGCCAGAATCAAGGTGCTTAATAAGTCGTCGGCAATGCCATTGGCAATCTTACCGATTATATTAGCGGTTGCTGGAGCAATTAATACCAGATCGGCTTGCTTTGCTAAGGAGATATGTTCTATGGTCCAATTAGCGGGGCCGGCAAACTCGTCACAATAAACCGGGCCCCCGGTTAAAGAGGAAAAAACCTGGGGAGAGATTAAGCGTGTGGCATTCTTAGTCATAACCACACTCAGCTTAAGATTATCTTTCTGGAACCTGCGGATAATCTCACAGGCTTTATATATAGCAATGCTGGCAGTGACCCCTAGTACTATATTCTTTGATTTCATAATTACCCTCTCCTCGGCTTATTTCACTTGCAATTTTACCTTGCCTGCAGCAATTTCTTCTAAGGCAATACTGGATGGTTTAAGAGGGGTATTAATCGAAACCAATTTGGGATGTCCTTCTACAAGCTCCAGGGTTCTCCTGGAAGCAAGCATCACTAATTTGTAAATTGAATTGTCCGCTTTGTCTAAAAGCTGCTCTATTGGTATATAGCCCATCGCACTATCTCTTTTGCTTCCTTAATCACCTTGTTTAAGTTGTCGTTAACCAGGCAATAATCATAGCTTCCCGCAGAACGCAATTCCTCGCCGGCTACCCTCATCCGCCTGTACACTTCTTCGGGAGGGGTTTTATTAGAGCGCAGTAAAATCCGTTTCTTTGCTACATCCAGAGAAGGCGGCTTAACAAAAATCGTTATCGCCCTGTCTGGATATGCCTTCTTAATGAATGCGGCTCCGCTGAGGTCTAAACAAAAAACGGCATGCTGCCCCTTGTTGATTACC
Organism: Candidatus Omnitrophota bacterium; assembly: GCA_018813085.1. GTDB lineage: Bacteria > Omnitrophota > Gorgyraeia > Gygaellales > JAHJCI01 > JAHJCI01. The sequence continues at coordinate 1,694 of JAHJCI010000146.1, forward strand.
CGTTCTACAGAATCACGAGGCGTGCCGTAATCATAACCCAAATAACGCGTGTGTTCAAGAATTTTTTTTTCCTTCAGTAGCCTGTCAAACTCTCTGGCTGAGACAAAACAATAATCCTTACCCTGCTTCTCCCCCGGCCTCTTTGGGCGGGTAGTAAATGACACCGGTTTGATGATCCGGCCTTTTAAGCGCGGCTGAGTAAGTAATCTCTTGGCTATTGTTGTTTTGCCGGAACCGGAAGGCCCGGAGATAACAAAAATAAAGCCTTTCCTGGTTTTCAGACTCATTATGCTTTGTCGCGTTTATATTATCTATCAGGAGCTGTTAAGAACGCTCCCCTCAAGAAACAGGCATTACTCAACGTTCTGCACTTGTTCGCGCATCTTCTCTATTTCACTTTTAACCTTTACCGTCTTATCGGAAATAAGAGCGTCTATTGATTTAGCGCCTACCGTATTTGCCTCACGCTGCATTTCCTGGAGAATAAAATCTAACTCCTTGCCGATTGACTTATTACTACTAAGGCACTTGGCAAAATTTTTTACATGGAAGTTCAGCCGGACTAATTCCTCATTAATATCCGAACTTTTAAGAAAGCTATTCTTATCCGCATCGTTGTTGCATAAGGTTAAGCGCTTCTTAATAACCTTTGCAAACCTCGCCTTAACTGCTTTCAAGACCGCAGATGCCTTATTCGTACGGTTAATTAAATCTCTGTAAAGAGCTGCTCCTTCCTGTTTGCGCCCCTTGACGGCTTTATCCAGGGCCTCCCGAACCAGGGGCCTTATTTGCGGCCAGCTGACGCTGGAAGCAGGCCTGGACTGCATAGCCCATACTCCAGGCAGGTCCATTAAAGCACTGATCTTAATATCCTGCTTGAGGTTAAGCTCAGAAGACAGTTTTTTGAGAGCACTATAATACTCCTTGATCATGCGTTTATTCAATACAGGCTTTTTTAAATCGTTGGAGTTAAGCTCAAGGCGACAGACAACATGACCGCGTTTTATTTTCTTGCCGATTTCATCCTTAAACCTCTGCTCCAGGTATAAAAACCCTTCTGGTAAATGCAATACTACATCATAAAAACGATGATTCACGCTGCGTATTTCAAAACTTACCCTGCCCCAGGGTAATATATCGCGCCTTGCCCTGCCGTACCCAGTCATACTGCTTATCATACCTGTTCTCCTGAATTCACTATGCCCAGACAATCGCCTTTTTCTGCTCGTTAATAATCTCTTGTGTCGGGTATAACTTGACTATAATCTCCTGCGGCTTAAACCATAATTTAATTTCCCTCTCGGCGTCTGCCGCATTAGCTGATACGTGTACAACGTTTTCAAATAAACCACTGGTGGTTATTCGTCCGTATGCTCCGCGGATCGAAGTACTCTCTGCTTCCTCGGGATTAGTGGTTCCTGCTAATTGACGGCATTTTAAAATAGCGTCTTCCCCCCAATAGACCAGAGCCATAACCTTTTTTCTGTTGTGAATTTCTCCCTGGATATATCTTATTAATTCCGGGAAGAATGGCTTATCCTTAAGGTGGGCATAATGCGCTTCTGCTAATTCTTTAGACGCACGTACAATCTTTGCGCCTACTATCTCCAGCTTAGATTCTGAAAGCCGGGTCAGAATGTTGCCTGTCAGAGACTTTTTTAATCCGTCGGGTTTTATTAAAATTAAAGTAGCTTGGTTCATTATCCACCACCCTGTTTACCCCGTTAGAGAACTTCCTTCTCTAGTGGGGTTTACACATTATCTTATTTTACTAAAAATTCTCTCCAGGTCTTCCTGAGAATAAAACTCGATCCTGATCTGGCCACGTTTTCGACCCCGGTCAATACTTACCTTTGTCCCCAGCGATTGCTGTAACTGGCCTTCTATCGCTAATAAATACGGGTCTTTGACAGCTTGGGCGGATTTAGATATTTTTATGCCCTTGTGTTTCTTCTCCCGGATAATATTCTCTAATTCACTTACAGACAAAGAGTTAGCGATAATTTCCGCTGTCAGTTCTTTTTGAGCGGCAGGCTCACCTATTTCCAATAATGCCCGTGCATGTGCAAATGAAAGCCTCCCCTTTTTAATCTCATCCTGGATTTCTATTGGTAACTTCAATAACCGCAATATGTTAGTAATAGAAACCCGCGCCTTACCCACGACCTGAGCAAGCCTCTCCTGGGTAATACCAAATTTATTAATAAGATACTGGTAGGCTTTAGCCTGCTCAATGGGATTCAGATTTTTCCTTTGTATATTCTCTATCAAGGCAAGCTCCAAAGATTCTTCATCTGTTGCTTCTTTAATAATTGCTGGTATCTCATTAAGATTCAATAACTTAGCAGCTGTGAGCCTGCGTTCTCCGGCTATTAATTCGTACCCGTCCCTGCTTTTACGAACCAGTATTGGTTGAATTATCCCCTTTTCTTTAACTGATTGAACTAGCTCATCTAAACTACGCGGTTCGATCTCTTCTCTGGGCTGAAGCGGATTTGGTTTTATTTGGCTTAATGGCAGCAAAGCTATTTTACCCTGTTCTACAACCTCTTGCGGCTGAGGTATTAACGCGCTTATGCCTCTTCCTAATCCTCTTTTTTCCATATCTTATTCTCCTTGTTTAATACTCTCTGTTCCTTGAGAAACATCATCACTCGAGCTTATTGGCAATCCTAAGATTTCATTTGCTAAATCCTGGTATCTACGTGCTCCTATAGAATGTTTGTCATATAGCATAATAGGTTTACCAAAGCTTGGGGCTTCAGTTAGGCGAATATTGCGCGGGATTATTGTTTCATAAACCTTGGATTTTTGTCCAAAATTGAGTTGTCCTGCCTCTTGAAAATACTTTTGCACTTCTTCAATTACCTGGTTAGTTAGGTTAGTACGAAAATCAGCCATCGTTAATAAAATGCCCTCTATAGCTAAATCAGCATTAAGATTCTCTCTAACAAGATTTATTGTATTCATTAATTGGGTTAATCCCTCTAAGGCATAATATTCACATTGAACTGGTATTAATACACAATCCGCTGCGCCTAAAGCGTTTACGGTTAATAGGCCCAGCGAAGGCGGACAATCAATGAAAATAAAATCATAATGGTTTTTTTGACTGGTAATTGCTTTTTTTAAGCGATATTCTCGGCCAATCATGCCTACCAATTCAACCTCTGCGCCAGTTAGATCTAAATTGGCTGGGATAATTGTAAGATTCTTTACGGCTGTTGGTACTGCAGCTTCGCTTGGTTGGCCTTCTTCAATAAGAATACTATAGGTACTTTTGGTAACCGAGTATTTATCAATACCTAGCCCGCTAGTAGCATTGGCCTGTGGATCTAAGTCTATGACAAGCACAGACTTACCGTATTCTGCTAAATACGAACACAGATTAACAACTGTGGTAGTTTTGCCGGTTCCGCCTTTTTGATTACAAACCGCGATTATTTTACCCATAATGTTTCTCAGGGAACATTGCCTTCCAAGGCTTGCGTAACTCTCACCTTGGCTAATTTAACCCCTGGCATGCCAAAAAGACCCTTTTCTCCTTCGGATAATATTTCGATTTTAACCTTGTTCCGAGGAAGTTTTAGCTGTTCTAAGGCTAATTTTATGGCATTTTCTACTGTTTTACCTTCGATTTCAATGCTGAACTGGCTCATTGGCTACCTTAATCCTTGTCTGATAAATAAACATTAATGTACTATTTAGAAACCAATACAATACCAGCCCTGAGGGCATTCTGTAAAATATAAAGCCAAACATTATCGGAAATATAAAACTCATTAGGCGCTGCTGTTCTCCAGAAGAACCAGACATTGAAGTCATAGAAGATCTCTGCTGCAAAAACATAGTTATCGCCATTAAAATAGGCAATAAATTAATCTCCGGGCTTGTAATTAAACGGTCAGGCTGGGATAAATCTTGAATCCATAAAAAATTGGCACCTTTTAATTCAATTGAGCGCATTAATCCTTGATACAAAGAAATAAATATAGGAATCTGTAATAATAAAGGTAAACAGCCCCCCAGAGGATTAACCTTATGCGTCTTGTATAATTCTAATACTTCTTTATTCAATTTTTGCGGATTATCTTTATGGAACTTGCGCAATTCTTCTATATGGGGCTGTAAATATTGCATTTCTTTTGTAGAGCGCATTTGTTTTAAGGACAAAGGAAACAGTAAAAAGAATATAGCAACGCTTAAGATAACAATTGCAAATCCCCAGTTATGAACTAATCTAGCAAAGAATCTTAATGCCCTTAAGAGCATCTTGGAAATCGGGTCAAAGAAACCATAATAAACTATTTTGTCTGCTCCGTCGGTAAATAGCCCTAATGGCTCAATCTTTTGGGGGCCTATATATATTTCGTATTGCGCTTGTTCAATTTGCCCGGGAGCAAGATTAATCTCGGGGCGCGATAAAACCAATTGACTCTGTTTACGGCCCAAGCGGCTAACAGCAAGCGTTTCCGGGAATGTCATTGGTTTTATTATAGCACAAAAATAACGATCGCGGAAGCCGAAAAATTCTCCGCTATGCTTTACCTTGGTTTCTTTAGATGGGGGCAGACGCAATATGCCCTCAGGCTGTTTGACAAAAACTTCTTTAAAACGGGCATCCAGCCCTGAAGAACTAATATCGATAAGGCCTAATATTAAATCAGCCGGATACGCGATGGACTGGTCCGAAAGATTTTCAATCTTAATATTAAGGATAAGCAAGAAGTCTGGGTTGGAATAATCGAGTTGCTTAGTAATTTTGAGGTTGCTGTTTTCTGCAATAAATACGGCTTCCTGAGAAGTGAGCTGTTGCTGGCGAAAAACTAAATCCTGCCTGGTTAAACAAATACCATAGCCCAAGTCAAAAACATAATCCCCGAAGTTCTGGAAAATAACCTTTTTAAGACAGGCTGAAGGGAGGTCAAAGATAAATTCACGGTCTTGAGATATTACGCTTACCTGATCCTCAGTTGTTTGCTCAATATCAAAGGCAGGGACAACTGGCGCAAGCTCTGTTTCTGTTTGTTCTGTTATAACCTCTTGTGTATCAATGGGATAGAATCTTTGGGTTAAGCGAGACCAGATAAGCATTACAAAGAAAGATAAAGCTATCGCTAATATAAGGCGTTTATTCACCGTGCACTTTCTCCTTTGTCCAAAATATTGTTTTTATAGAATCTGTAAATTTTCCTAACACCAGGTATTTCAATATATTATCCATCCCGCATCGCACTACATCCATTTGGCTTCTTCAGACTGCCTGAATAAACAAAGAAACTGCGGGGTTCATAATTATCTGACGGGATCAAAACCCTGGCTGCGTGAAAAAGGATGACACCTAAGCAGGCGCCTACACGCTATTATAATACCTGGCGCAGGCCCATGTCTTAATATTGCCTGTTTGGCGTATTCCGAGCAATTCGGATAAAACCGGCAGGCGCAGGGGAAATTCTTACTTATATATTGCTGGTAAATATTTAGCAGGGTGACGGCGATGCGGGTAAGCGGGTTTAGACACAAAGTTTTTTTCTTCCTTTCTGGCGTCTTCGTTTTAAAATCTTCCTTCCCTGGCTGGTTTGCATTCTCCGACGGAATCCATGCTTGCGTTTTCCCTTGATTATAGTGGGGGTTTTAAGGTTCTTTTTCATTGTTCGGGCCTTTCTATTTAAGCATTATCAAAATAACCCTAAGCGCTGGCCATGCCGCGGGTTTAGTTTTAAGATTATAACACAAAAGGAAACAGCGTCAAGAAGAATTGGAAGTCTTAACGCAGGGTCTATGAATTTTACTTGTCGCATAAAAGAATAATGTTATAATAAGTAGTTTCAATAATCCGCATTTCTATAGTTTTAGCGAGAGGATAATATTTCTAAGGCAGAAAATGAAATTTACAGCGCTGTCTTTTGTGCAA
>JAHJCI010000147.1 GCA_018813085.1 Candidatus Omnitrophota bacterium
AACTTGCCGGATCATCCTGAATTTTTGGCTGCGTATCTAAGACATCATAAATTCTGATGGAAGCCGCGAAAGCCTTCTGCATAATTGAATTCACGCTGCTAAGCTTCTTAAATGGGCGGATCATCATCATAACCGAACCCAAAAACAAGCCAAAGACACCAAAAGACAGAACACCATCTATCACTTGTTTGCCGATAACCAATAAAATAATAACGCCGCCAACAACGCCTATACACTCTGTAGCCGGCCCCAACGCGAGCGTCCTTCTGATAGACTTCATGTTCAATTTATAAAAATCCTGGCTCTGTTTTTTAAATTTTTCAATCTCATAGGGTTCCGCGCAAAACGCCCGCACAACCCTGACCCCGGAAATAGTTTCAACGAGCAAAGAATTGATATCAGCCATCTTTTCCTGTGAACGCCGGGAAAGCCTTTTGATTATCCTGCCTACCATAACCATGGGTATACTCACCAAAGGAAGCAGCACTAATGAAATCAGAGCCAGGCGCCAATGAAGGAAAAATATCAAAAAGACAAAAACAACTACCTGTAAACTCTGATAGATAAGATCGGTAAGGCCATAACTAACCGCATTTTCTACTTGCAGCACATCGTTAGTAATACGCGAAATCAACTCTCCCGCCCTTTTACGGTTATAATATTCCAGTGAGAGATTCTGTAATTTGATATAGAGCTTAGAACGTATATCCCTTACTGCCCGCTGCCCGATATCCGACATAAGATAACCCTGGACAAAAAAGAATAACCCCTTTAAGACAAACAATACCAGCACCGAAATAGCCATCAGCTTAAGCAAAACCAGCGAAGGAGTTGAATTGATAAGTTCGACAAACCTGCTTAAAAACTGGGGAGTTTCACTAGGCAGGATAATCTTTTTGTCAGTGAGAACCTTATCTGCCAACGGCACTATCATCGATAAAGAAACACCGTCAAAAATAGCAGAAAATCCCATCATTAACGCCGCTAATCCAAGTAATTTACGATAAGGGCGCACAAACCTCAATAATTGAAAATAATCTCTCATGTTTTTTGCGTTATTTGGGCTTTTAAGGCGCTTAAAGTGGGGGAATATACTCCCGGCTGCCAAAGTTTGTTTATATTATCATAACATTTGACATTTGTCGAGTATTTTGATATTATTCTATAAATAACTGGTTGAATTGACTAAGTATATTATAAAAAATATTAACTAAAACGCAACTCTATATTTATCTTAAAGTTAAGAAAAATACCTGATATGCGAAAAATTAAAGTAGCTGTAATAGGTGTCGGTCATCTGGGTTCAATCCATGCGCGGATTTACCGCCATATGCCTGAAGCCAAGCTGGTAGCAATAAGCGATATAAACCATTCCCGCCTTAAAGAAGCCTCGAGGCAACTGGGAGTCCCTGGTTTCGCTGATTATAATCAACTTTTCGGTAAAATTGATGCGGTAAGCATTGCCACGCCGACCAGGCTGCATTATAAGGTAGGCAGGGATTGCCTGAGGGAAAAAATCTCTGCTTTGATTGAAAAACCCTTTACCAGTAATCTCACTCAGGCTGATGAATTAATTAAATTAGCGAAGAAAAATAAGCTTACGCTGCAGGTCGGCCATATTGAAAGGTTTAATTCTGCATTTGTAGCTACTAGGAAATTAATCAAAAACCCGCGCTTTATCGAATGCCACCGCCTAAGCCCTTTCCCTTACCGTTCTTTGGATGTAGGCGTGGTACTGGATTTAATGATTCATGATATTGATATTGTCCTAGGCCTGGTTAAATCTAAAATAAGGAAAATTGATGCGGTAGGAATAAATGTGCTCACTCCCTTTGAAGATATTGCCAGCGCGCGCTTGGAATTTTCAAACGGCTGTGTCTGCAACTTAACCTCAAGCCGTATATCCGATGATGTAATGCGTAAAATCCGTATATTCTTGGCCGATAGTTACATTTCCCTGGACTATAAAAACGAAGATGCATTTGTCTATAAGAGGAACAAGAGGGGAATTTCAAAGAAGCCTCTTCCCATTGAAAGAGAACCTTCCCTGAGGAAAGAACTTGCAGATTTCCTGAAATGCGTTAAGAACAAAAGCAAGCCTATTGTCTGCGGAGAGGCTGCACGTCAGGCCCTGGCCGTTGCCATTGAAATCAATAATAAAATCTGGCGCAGGAAAAACTAATACCTTGTAAAATAAATCACAGTTGCATATTACACAGATGGCCGCAGATGAAAAACCCACGGATAACCACAGATATTTCCGGTGACATCTGCGATCATCTTGTATCTTTTCATCTGTGCTAATCTGTGCAATAATATCATAACCTTATTTAGTTGATAAAGCACTAGCAAAACCATGGGAAAGAAAATATTAATTATAGCGGGAGAAGCATCTTCAGACCTGCATGCTGCCGACCTGGTTAAGGAAATCAGGGAGCTTCTTCCTTCGGTTGAATTTTTCGGGCTGGGCGGAGAAAGAATGCAGAAGGCAGGCGTTAAACTCTATGATAATATAGTAGAGCTGGCAGTTGTGGGTTTTATAGAGGTATTAAAGAATATCGGGAAATTTAAAGCTATATTCGATAATATCCTCACACAGGTAGACGAATTAAAGCCCGAGATTGCCGTACTTATAGATTATCCCGGCTTTAACTTGAGGTTAGCTAAAGAGCTTAAGAAAAGGAACATTCCTGTTATTTACTACATAAGCCCACAAATTTGGGCATGGGGGAAAAACCGAATATACCTGATTAAGAAATTAGTCAGGCGCATGATTGTCTTATTCAGGTTTGAGGAAGAAATCTACAAAAAAGCCGGCATCCCGGTTAATTTTGTGGGGCATCCGTTCCTGGATATTCCTAGATACGCTTCGCGCCTTGCCATCCCCGAAAACAAAACTACCTTAGCGCTCTTACCCGGCTCCCGGGAACTGGAAGTAAGAAGACTTTTACCTGTAATGCTGGAAAGCGCAAAATTGATTTTAAAGAAAATTCCCGACAGTCAGTTTATACTCCTCTACTCATCCTCCGTCAAAAGAGAAATTTTTGAAGAAATCCTTAAGGGGTACGAGCTTCCTCTTTATATTTTTACCGATAAAACTTATGAAGGATTGAATTCCTCTGACTTCGCCTTAATAGCTTCGGGAAGCGCAACCCTGGAAAGCAGCGTATTAGAGAAGCCGTTTGTTGTACTTTATAAAGTATCCGCGCTAAGCTGGCTCCTCCTGCGCATGATTATCAAGCTCCCCTATATAGGATTAGTAAATATTGTTGCGGGAAAGAAAATAATTGAGGAATTTATCCAATTCCGTGCTCAGCCTGAGAAGATTTGCGATTATATAACCAGCATCTTAAAAAATCCAGCCAAAATCAACGCAATAAAAAAAGATTTAGCCGGGGTAAAGGCGCTGCTTGGAGAAAAAGGGGCGAGTAAACGGGCTGCGGGTATTATTGTAGGGCTGTTATTTAAAACATCTATAGAGCGAGGAAAGAAATAGTTTTCTCCTAAAGGCTTTATTTATTGCTGTTCTTCCTTTTTATTCTTGCTCACAGCTGCCTTTACATGGCGCTCTACTCGTTGCACCTCATCATGAGTTAAAACATGGTCTAAATCCAGAAGCACTAAAAGCCTGTCTTTTAGTTTTCCTACGCCTCGTATGTAGTGCTCGGGGACTTCGGTCTCAATTAAACCGGGAACGTCCTCCATATCTTCGGAAGACAGCCTTAAGACTTCGGAAACAGAATCAACAATCATACCTACCGTATTTTCTGCGATTTCAATTATTATAATACGCGTCGTTTCTCCTCTTGGGCTGGAAGGAAGCCCCAACCTCTTGGCTAAATCGATAATTGCAACGATCTGGCCTCTTAAATTTACCACACCCTCAATAAATGCCGGGGCCTTAGGCATATAGGTTATGCCCAGTAATCTGACAATTTCTCTGACCTGCGCTATATCTACCCCAAACTCTTCTTCACCGATGTTAAAGACAACCAGCTGGTATTCTTTTTTTTGTTCTTCTGACGTGGCCATAAATCACCTCCATATGCCGGACCGTTACTTATCCTCGCTTACCCCTAATGCCTGGAAGATATTCAACAAAGACTCGGTATGAGGAAAAAATAAAAATAGTCCGTTAAATTTCATGTTACTGACTTTCAAATCAGTTTTGATATATAAAGCTTCTTCCGAATACTGGGCTATCTGAATGAAAATAAAATCCAATATCGCCCCTACCATATCCAGGGCCAGCGAAGGCACGGTGGTGAATATATTCATATTAGTTAATTCAGCCAGTGCCCCTATAAAAGAGCCGCAGATAATATTGGCTGTTTCCCTTAATGAAGACTTGAACATCTCGTCCTCTAAATCTACCTCTTCCGCGGGTTTGCCCAAGAGTCCGCTGGCCAGGTTCTTTGCCTCCTCCGGTAAAAATAAAAGGAATATCCTTCCGTTGACATCGCCTGCCATGCCCATATCTAAAACAAAAAATCTCTGCTCGATGCCTCCCAGTAAACCTGATATATTCTCTAATGGTATAAGGGTCGCTTGGGGCACGCTGATTTCCACTTTTCTGCCGATCAGGTCTGCCATAGCAGTAGCAGCCCTGCCCGCACCGATAGTGCCCAACTCCTTTAATAAATCCAACTGACTTAATGATAACCTTCTATCCATAAACCTACCTCTCTATTTTTTGGATTATGGCGGCTGAAATCTTATCCAGCGGTAGTACCGTATCGGCCGATCCGGCGTTAATGACCA
>JAHJCI010000148.1 GCA_018813085.1 Candidatus Omnitrophota bacterium
AAGTGGGACTTTAATTTAACCCGGCCTTAACTATCGCAGCGTTCCATTTGCATAAGGCAGGAGTCTATCTGCTAGGCTTAATTGGCGTGGCTTCGGCCTGTGACTTCAACCTGAACAAACCGGCAATTATGTTTCTTTTCTCTGAAACCCCTTTGCTTTTTTCGGCAGCTTTATCCGCAGTTGATAAACTGACAAGTTGTTCCTGATGAGGCCACTCAAAGTTACCTTTCTGCCAAAGCCCTGCCATGGAAACCAAAGAGGTACGGCAATTTATGTTATATTTGAGGTTATTACTCTGGTTGACTAAACTATTAAGATAAGCTGACTTCTCCTGCTCTTCATAAGCCAGCTGGACTATCTTTATTTGCTGGTTAACATAGAAAAAAGACGTCACGGTAATCAATAAAACTGTGGTTAAAAATTTGCCCAGCCTCAATTTATTACCCCCGTGTTTATTTCGGCTTAAACTATATTTTTTCCGCTACCCTTAATCTTGCGCTTCGCGAGGAAGGATTGTCCGCCCTTTCTTCTTCTGAAGCACGCAACGGCTTAGGCGTAATTATATTTAGCTTTCCCTCAACCCGGGCAGTACGTAAATTTATCTTTACAATCCTGTCTTCCAGAGAATGAAAAGCAATTACCCCTATCCTGCCCTTGGTATTAAGCAGGCTTATCGCTTTCTTAATACCTTCATCCAGCGCCTCTAATTCCCTGTTTACCGCAATTCGTATAGCTTGGAAGGTGCGCGTGGCCGGATGAATACGCCCGAACCTGTAATGGCGCGGCATGGCTTTAATAACTATCTCGGCAACCTGAGAAGTGCTGCTAATCGGTGTCCTCTGCCTTTCGTAAACCAGTTGATGGGCAATGCGATTATGAAACCTCTCCTGGCCGAATGACCAGAGAAGGGAAGAAATTTCTTCTTCGTTAAGGTTATTTATTAAATCGTAAGCCTGAATAAAGCTGTTCCTGTCCATGCGCATATCCAAAGGGCCTTCTAAACGAAAACTAAAGCCTCTTTCAGGGTCAGATAACTGCAAGGAAGAAAGCCCCAGGTCAAACAATATCACATCCAGTTTTCTAGCGCTTGTAATCGGCAGAATCTTATCTATGTCGCGGAAATTTCCGTATACCAGGCTAACGGAATCCGTAAATTCAGCAAGCCTTCCCTTTGCCATTTCCAGAGACTCCCTATCGCGGTCAATGCCGATCAGTTTGCCTCCGGGTAAAATCTTCTCTAATATTTTAACGCCGTGGCCTGCGCAACCGATAGTCGCATCTAGCACCGTCATGCCTGGCTTCAGGTTTAAATATTCTAAAACCTCGCTGCACATGACCGGCTTATGCATGTCTGGTTTCAGCATCTCATTAAGATTCCATAAGTTGTTCAGCGATGTCCTCAAAAACAGGCTGGTTATTTCCATAGAACTCCCGCCATTTTTCTTTCGACCAAATTTCGATACGGTTGGAAACCCCTACGATTGCTACGTCCCTCTTGATTCCCGCAAAGTCTTTCAGGAATTGAGGAATGAGTATTCTGCCCTGCTTATCAGCCGTCATCTCTACTGCACCTGAGAAATAAAGGCGGTTAAATGTACGTGCCTGCTGTTTAGTTATGGAAAGATTCTTGAACTTTTGCTCCTGAGAACGCCATTCTTCTTCCGGGAACATAAACAGGCATTTATCTAAACCGCGGTTGATATAAAATTTCTCAATAAAATTTGCTTTGGCCGCTTCGCGGAATTTTGCCGGCAGGATAAGTCGACCTTTACGGTCAATAGTGTGAGAAAATTCACCATAAAACATTTGCTTGCCAAAAGAGTAAAACGCATTCCAACATTAAATAATAGCCGAGATGCTGCTTTTAAAATAAAATACCTGCCCGGCTTACTTAATCTCTCTTGCGCTTTTGGGGCTTTCCACTCTGCTCCACTATACTCCACTTTATAGAGCAAGTATAGGCTTTTTTGTTTTTTTTGTCAAGCAAAAAAACCAACTTTTTTTTCAACTACAACCTGTTGGGGTAGGAGGAAGGTTTAAACCGAATTTATGGTATTGATTTATAGGGAGGGTAAAAATCCATTCTTTTTAAGGTGCGCTGATTTATAGCCTTAAGCTGACGGATGAGGATATTGATAACTTGATGCAGATAGCTACTTCGCTTTAAATAACCTGCGGCAGTTGCGGATGTCGCTTCCTATTTGTGAGGCTAATCCCTGAATAGAATTAAACTTTTTTTGCTGGCGTATCCTTTTTATGAATTCTACTTCTGTACGCTGCCCGTAAAGATTGCCGTGAAAATCCAATATATGAACCTCAATGCTTATCTTGCCCGAATTATTAACTGTCGGCTTACTCCCGATATAGCAGGCGCCTTTAAAACGCCTGAGCGCTAACCTAACCCTGACCGCGTAAACACCAAAAGGCGGGATGATATCGTGCTCCGGAAGTATATTTGCAGTCGGATATCCTAACTCCCTGCCCAGGCCAGAACCCTTATTTATCTTTCCGAAAATTGTTACCGGACGGCCTAACAATTGCCGTACCTTAAGCAGGTCTCCGGATTTAATCAACTTCCTGATCCAGCTACTGCTTACAGGCTTACCCTTATGCATCAGAATATCTGCGACAACTAATTTAAATCCAATTTTGCTGGAATAATCCCTTAACATACGCCAGTCGCCTCTAGCCTGTTTTCCGAATGTAAAATTCTTCCCTATAAGCACGACTGCGGGATTTATTTTTTTTATTATCACTTCGAGTAGGAATTTTTCTGCGGGTATTATGCGTAAGCGGTGAGTAAACCGGATAACCAGGCATAACTCAACGCCTAATTCCTCCAATAACCTTAAGCGGTGCGATAAAGAATATAGCGCGCTTTCTTTCTGGGGATGAGGGAAAAACGTAACTACGAGGCTCTTGGCATGAATTCTCCTGGCCTCTTTTTTTAACCTGCTGATTATCCTGCGGTGGCCCCGATGCATGCCGTCAAATACTCCCAGCGCAACTGCGGGTTTTTTATTTAAAGTTTTGAAGCGGGTAAGGCCGTAAATTACTTTCATTGATTTTTAAAAGGGGTACTGCCTGTTTAATATCAAAAGGCCCTATACTCTGCCTGTTGATCTGTGAAATATGCCCTACGCAATCCAGGTCTTTGGCAATATCTTCGGCTAGCTGCCGTACATAAGTTCCTTTCGAGCACCTAATAAAGAACCTGATGTCGGGTAGGTTGAATTCCAACAACTCTAACTCCTTAATCTCAATAGGCCTGGGGCGCCTGCTTACCTGGATGCCGGAACGAGCCAGTGAATACAGCCTCTTGCCTTTATGTTTAATCGCAGAAACCATCGGCGGAACTTGAAATACCTTCCCCAGATAAAAACGCATGACATCCTCCAGCTTCTTGCGCGTAACGTGTGCGAAATCTTTCGTCTGGATAGTTTCGCCTTCGCGGTCTCCGCTTGTGGTACGCCTGCCTAACGTCAGGGTAGCCGAGTAGGTCTTATCATAACCGGAAAAATGGTCAAATAATTTTGTGCACCTGCCGATGAGAATTAAAAGTACTCCCGTTGCAATCGGGTCCAAAGTCCCTGTATGCCCAACGCGCCGGGTTTTTAACCTCTTTCGCACGAAGTCAACTACGTCATGCGAAGTCATGCCTTCCGGCTTATTAACCACTAGAATCCCGTCTTTCACCCCGCCCTTCCTTTTTTACCTACACCGAGCCGAGCCTTAATTTTCACCAAAGTGTTCCCGTATTTTTTCAAAGTTTTCTCTCGCCTCATAAACACATTCTTTAGATCTATATGCTTCATAATATATTAATTCTACCGGCAGCATCTTTTTAGTTGAATAAATGCTGCATCATTATGTTCCTTTAACCTATTCTCTAAATTATTAGTGCAACCTATGTATATCAATCCTCTCTCTTTGTTTCTAAGCAAATATACAAAATACCGCTTAGGGAGGGCGGGGTTCATTTTAACTGTTCTTTTATTTTACTTACTACCATTTTCCTTGCCTGCTTCAGGCTTCCTATAATCGTGCACCCGCTGGCAGTCTTGTGCCCTCCGCCGCCGAAAAATTTGGCAATGCGGTTTACGTCTACCTTCCCCTGGGACCTGAAGTTTACGCGAATTTGCCCGGGCTTACTCACCTGCTCTCTAAACAAAACACATGCCTGGCAACCACGAATCAAGCGCCCGAAATTCAGTATATTTTCGGTTAAATCGAAACTGACTTTTTTCTGCCTGAGAAAATTGATTCTAATCTGAAAGATGATGATTTTCCCGGATGCGTCTTTTTCTAATCTTGAAAAAATTTTCGATAAAAGAAACATGTCAGAGTAAGAAACAGACTCGTAAATATTTCTATAAATTTCCAAGATATCCAATTTATGCTTCATCAGCTCTGCTGCCATTTGATGCGTAAAAGAGCTGGTATTTATATAGCGAAAAGATCCTGTGTCGGTAAGTATCCCGGTATACAAAGCCCTGGCTGAATCAAGGTCGATTTTAACGCGCATGGCTTTATAAAGCCGGTAAACCATCTCTGCTACCGAAGAAGCATCTGAAAGAACCCAGTTGACTTCGCCGAATTTAGTATTTGAAATATGGTGGTCTATATTTAAAACTGTCTTGCCCGGTGAGACCAAATCATAGACTTTACCCGGGCGGGATTTATCGGAACAATCAAGCAATACCAACACATCAAAATCGACTTTCATCTTAGGCCGGTACCTGGATATGGCCTTAGTATCCTTAAGGAAAGTATATTCTTCAGACGTAGGGTCCTGGTTTACTATTAACGCAGACTTGCCCTTTTTCTTAAGAAGCCTGTAAAAGGCTATTTCCGAACCCAGGGCATCACCTTCTAAGTTCTGATGCGAGGTAATTAAAAATTTCTTGTTCCTGTTAATGCAATCAATCACTTTTTGTATGCTCACCCCGTTAGACCCTCCTTTAAGCGATTTTTTAAATATCGCTTTTCCATTCCTGTTTTTAGATACTTTTCTCTACGATAAGCATCGTTTTTATTCAAACAAACTTCATAATAAATTAACTTCAAAAGGCTTCCTTAATTTTGTAGCTTTAGCTGTTGCGTTATTATGTTGTTTTATCCGTAGCATTAAATTTGCCGTTACCCCAGTATAGAAATTTTTATCTCTTTCTGATTGTAAAACATAAGTATAATACCACAAGGGTCTAACGGGGCTCATTTTGCTCCTTTATTTCGTCGATTTCTTTCTGAATTTTAATACTGTATTCAACCGAACGGTCGAGTTTAAAAAGAATCTCCGGGTTATAGCGTAATTGCACTCTTTGCCCGAGGATAAAACGGATATACGGCGTAGCATGCTTCAATACCTTCTGCGTAGCCTTCTGCTCCTTCTCTCCTGCCAGTACGCTGAAATAAACTTTTGCGAACTTAAAATCATCGCTTAACTCAACGCTCATAATGGTAACAAACCCTAAACGCCTATCCTTTAATTCATTATGCACTATATTGCTTATCTCCCTCTTAAGGGCTGCTATTACCTTCTGTTGCCTGACTCTCATTATATCGTCTCCGTTCCTCAGGAAATTTAAAACTATATTATTTTGTAATTGGATTCACGCTGATTTCTAATTAAGAACGACCTGTCTTCTGATTCACGCAGATTTAATTTTTTATCTGTGTGTATCCAAAAAAATATTGTTTCCGCCTGCTTATCTGTGTGTATCCTTTAAAAATATTGAATTCTTAAATTGGGCCTTCTTAGATCATCTCCGTTTCGTAATCTACTATATTAACCTGGCTGAAATTTTCAACAAAATTAATTAGCTCAGCAAATTCCCTGTCTATATATCTTTTGTTCTTTTCCAAGCCTACGATAGCTAAGCTGGACTTCTGCCATTTATCCTATCATCAACTTCGCTTATTGCTATATTGAATCTATTACGCAGGCGGCCTTTTATGCTGTGTAGGGCCATTCCCTTATGCTTCAAGGAATTAGAGCTAGCGATAAACAATACCAGCCTCAATATAGCAATGGCCATTCTAATTTCTCGGGCACTTAAAGCGCCTAATCCAGCTTAAGGCAGCGCGCCTGGAGCTGATTTTTCCTTCCAGTTGTAAATGCAGCAACTGATTCAATATCCTTTTATAATACGCGCCAGGAAGTAAGCCCAGTTTATTCAAATCATTTCCTGAGGCATAAAGCCGTATTCCATTATGATGCCTGAGATAGTTTTCGATATTCAGCCTTAGTGTTTTTTTCCCATATTTGGCTTTAATCAGTAAAATAACCTCGAAACTTAAGGGCTCTAAAATCTTATAGATTTCCCCTACAGGCACATTCTTCCTGGTTAGCTTCAGGACTGCTGAGGGAGAAAATTTCTTAAAAGAAATTACCCTTTTTTCTTCGCCCTTGCGTAAGCCGAATCTCCTGGAGAATTTTTTTATCTCTTCTTTGCTTAAGTTGGCGAGTAAGGCCGTAAGATACATTAACCAGGTATCCAGTGCCCTGCGCTTGGGAAACATGCTCCTGAATGAGCTTATTTCTTTTTCAATCTGCGATAAATAAATAAGGTTCTTCCTGGGGAGTTCGCATTTGGAATGAATAAAATCCAAGCCTGCCAATGTATTAAGGCGCAGGATGTGCCTTGAAGCGCCTTCTTCCTTCAGTATAAGCATGAGTTCATCCCTCAGGCGGTGCGGGCTTACCTGATTCAACATCCCGGCCCCGGAAGCGTCCTTTAGCAATTCCAAACTGTAGGGCTCAATTTTAAATTTAAGCCTTTGCTCAAAGCGCACTGCCCTGATTATGCGCGTTGGATCGTCAATAAAACTCGAATCATGTAAAATCCTGATAAGCTTTTTCTCTAGGTCCTGCCTGCCGTTATAAAAATCCACTAAGCCGCCGAAATTATCGGGTAATAAATCTATAGCCAGGGCATTTATCGTAAAGTCTCTCCTTGCCAAGTCCTCTTTGATTCCGGCAGGTATGACTACGGGCAAGCTCGCCGGCTGAGGATAGATTTCCGAACGCGCAGTAGCTATATCTAATTTTATCTTCCTGGGCGTGATTAAAGTAGCTGTCTTAAAACGCTGATGCACGACCATCCTGGCATTAAGCCTGGCTGCAAGCTCAGAAGTAAAATTAGGACATTCCGGTTGAACAACTATATCTAAATCCAAATTGGGGGCGCCTAGAATCAGGTCTCTCACGCAACCGCCAACCAGGTAAACATTCATTCCTTTTTGGGAAGCCAGCTTTCCTGCCAAGTATAATAGATCGCGGAATTGCTTAGGTAATCTTTTTATGTAAGCTTTCATATATTTATATTATCCAAGAAATAGTAGCGAGTAGCCCTTCGACTCCCTGCTCGTTACTTTTACTAAGGCCTTGGATGAAATTGCCTGTGTATCATTTTTAGCCTATCCTTGTTAATATGCGTATAAATCTGCGTAGTTGAGATATCGCTATGGCCGAGCATCTCCTGCACGCTCCTTAAATCTGCTCCCCCTTCCAGAAGGTGAGTTGCAAAGGAATGCCTTAATATGTGCGGACGGATTTCTTTCTTAATCCTGCAGCGTGAGGCATGCTTCTTTATCATCTTCCAGATGGACTGGCGGGAGACCCTGCGATGCAGTCGGCTCAAGAATAAGACATTATTGGAATGCCCTTTAAGAAAATGCGGGCGCGCTTTTTCTATATATTTCTTCAAGCTCGTAATTGCCTTTCTGCCTAAAGGTATAATACGCTCTTTATTGCCCTTGCCTAGGCAGCGCAGAAACCCGACATCCATACTTATATCCGAAACCTTCAATTGAGATAATTCCGATACACGCATGCCCGTAGCATACAATAATTCTATAATTGCCCTATCCCTTAAACCGCTCATGCTTCTGGTATCCGGCTGCGCAATCAATGTTTCTATCTCCTCTAAGGTAAGTGTCTGCGGAATCTTCTTCCACAGCTTAGGAGACTCAAGCAGGCTGGTGGGGTTATCTTTAAGAATTTTCTCTCTTATCAGGAAACGATAAAACGTTTTAATCGCCGCCAGGCGCCTGGCTATAGAGCTGGCATTTAACCCCGCCTCTTTCAAGCTTAACATAAAATCAATTATTTGATTCTTATTTACTTTTTCCAAAGAGCTGACATGCCGCTTATCTTTTAAATAATCAAGATATGCCTGTAAATCATGGCGATAAGATATAATCGTATTTTTACTCAATCCTCTCTCAACCGAGAGGTAATTAAGAAAGATATCGATAAATTCGTGCATATCAAATGTAGCCTAAACTTACGAACGCAGTGAACCCCGCGATTTCTAAACAGGTAAACGCAAGCTTGTTGGCTGAATTTGTCCCTTGACATCTTTGATGTCAAGGGCTCAATTCGTACTTATCCCTTAGCTTTATTGCATCCGCTAAGTGATGTGCTCATTAAGAAAGGGGTTGTTGTGTTTTTCCTGTCCTATTGTTGTTGACGGCCCGTGTCCCGGATAAACCTTTGTTTGCTCTCTTAAGGCAAATAATTTCTTTTCTATGGATTCTTTTAACTTTTCAAAAGAAGAGCCGGGAAAATCTGTACGCCCGATACCCTGACAGAATAAGGTATCCCCTGAAAAAACAATACTATTGCCTGGTTCTTTCAATAATAAACAAATCCCCCCGGGGGTGTGCCCCGGTGTATGCAAGACTTGTAATTTAATACCGTCTAAACTGATTTCTTCTTTATCCTCAACTGACTTGTACTGAGAACTTATGCGCAAGGGGAATCCTGTAAATTGCGAAAGATTCAAATTAGGGTCGTTTAAAAAAAGCGCATCCTGTTTATGGATATAAACACAAATGCCAAAGTTATCATTCGCACCGATATGGTCTGCGTGGCCGTGGGTATTAATAATAATACCCGGGGTTAATTTATGTTTAACTAAAGCTTTATTAATTTTCCCTGTCTCAGCTCCCGGATCAATAATGATTGCCTGCGAATTTTTATCCTTAGCCAGGACATAGCAATTCACTTCATATGGGCCGACAATTATAGTTTCGAATATCATCTTTAATGAGCACATCACTTAGCGAACGAAGCAAGCTAAGTGATAAGTGCGAATTAAGTTCGGGTGCCCTCACTTATCTCAAATGAGCCTTAATATTGGAATAAGAAAAATCTCTGAAAATATTCCGTTTTAAAGTTTCTGCCTTGTGACTATGTATAGACAAATTCGAAGCATAAGTATCACGCTTCATTTCAGACTGCAGGAGCCTAAGTTGCGCTAAATAAGCATCCAGATCCTTCTGTTTTTCTTCAAACAAGAAAGGCCTTAGGTTTTCCAAGTTTTTAATCGCCTCTTCAATACAACTGTTCCTTTTTTTATAACTGCCAAGCGGGTCTTGTAGGTTGGCAATCAACTCATCCTGCCATGACTTCCAGAAAGCCAAAGACTGTCGGTATCTTTCTTCAACCGGTATATCCGAAGGAGAATATTCTTCGGGTATCAAAACCACTTCCTCCTTGATGTCGGACTTCTTGGACTTGCGGGTGAATTTTCTCGTGAATGATTCACAGCCAGCCAAGGCAACGATTAACAAACAGCAGATAACGGAAAAAACTGCTTTCGACAATCTCTGATTTGTCATTTTATCATCCTCCTGAATTCAACTTCATTGATAATTTCTACCCCTAACTTTTGTGCTTTTGTATATTTTGAACCCGGCTTTTCCCCGGCTACCAGAAAATCCGTATTCTTGCTCACGATTGAAGTAGCATTTCCGCCATACTGACGCACCAGGCGCTGGGCTTCAAGGCGGCTGAAGTTTTTCAACTCTCCGGTAAAAACAAAAGCTTTACCTGTAATAAGAGATTCCTTAAACTCCGGGCTTTCCTCTTTCATATTCAAACCGGATTTTTTTAGTTTATTGATTAACTGCCTTGTGGCCTTGTTGCTGAAAAATTCAAAAATACTTGCGGCCATCACCTCTCCCACTTCGTATATTTTAGCAAAATCGGAACGTTTTGCCTGCATTAAATTATCCAGCGTCTTAAAACTTTCTGCCAACACTAAAGCTGCCTTCTCGCCTACATGCCTTATACCCAGCCCATAGAGAAGCCGCGAAAGCGGGCGTTTCTTGCTGTTTTGGATAGCGTTTAATAAATTATCTGCTTTTTTATCTTTAAATAACTCTAAAGTCAATAGCTGCGGTTTCCTCATATTATAAATGTCGGAAAAATCGCGCACAATCTTCTGCTTAACCAGTTGCGCTACTGCTGATTCTCCCATCCCCTCAATATCCATAGCAGCCCTGGAAGCGAAATGTAAAAGCCCCTTTTCTAACTGTGCCGGGCAAGAAGGATTTATGCAGCGATAAGCAACCTCTTCTTCTCTCTCTTTCACCACCTGCCCGGCGCATGCCGGGCAACGCCGGGGTATTGCAAATTCTGATTTTCCCCTACTCTTGACTACCTTAACCACCTTGGGTATAACATCCCCTGCCCTCTCGATTAACACACGGTCCCCTTGCCTGATGCCTAATCGCTCAATCTCGTCAAAATTATGCAGCGTAGCGTGTTTAATTGTAACTCCTGCGCATTTAACCGGGCTTAGCTCGGCAACGGGAGTAATTACTCCCGTCCTTCCCACCTGATTGATAATCCTTAAAACATCGGTAGTTGCCTGATGGGCGGGAAATTTATAAGCAATAGCCCAGCGCGGGCTTTTTAGGGTAGAGCCCAGTGCCTTTTGATAATCGAGTTTATTTACTTTAATGACTACTCCGTCCACATCATAGGGCAAATCTTTCTTCTCTTCCTGCCAGTCCAGGCAGTATTTTTTAACCTCATCAAGGCCACTGCAAAGCCTGGAAAAATTATTTATCGCTAATCCCCATGCCTTAAGAAGGTTAAGGAAGCGCCAATGATCCGGGATATCGATCCCCTGATAGGCTCCCAGAGAGTGCGCAAAAAACTTAAGGTTTCTTCCGATAGCTATAGCAGGATCAAGCAGTTTTAAAGAACCTGCCGTAGCATTACGCGGATTAGCAAAAAGTAGCTCTTTATCTTTTTCTCTGGATTTATTAAGTAAAGTAAAGTCATTCCTTGGCATATAAACCTCACCGCGAATCTCTAGCAGCTTGGGGACATTCTTGCCTAAAAGGACCAGCGGAATTGCGCGGATCGTTTTCAGGTTCTGCGTGACGTCTTCTCCGCTTGAACCGTCTCCGCGGGTTGCGCCCAGGATAAACTTTCCTTCTTCGTAACTTAAGTTAGCGCTCACGCCGTCTATTTTAAGTTCCACTACATATTCTATATCTTTCTTCCTAAGCCCCCTGCCAACACGCTCTCTCCAGTCATCCAATTCCTCAAAAGAATAAGCATTATCCAGAGAAAACATTTTCTCTCTATGCTTGACTGTCCTAAAGGTATCAATAACCTGACCGCTTACCCTCTGCGTCGGAGAATCAGAAGTAATAAGCTGCGGGTTCTTCTTCTCTAGCACTTCTAGCTTCTTTAATAAATCGTCATATTCCTTATCAGAAATCTCCGGTTGGGCAAGAACGTAATAAAGATTATCGTGGCGCCTGATTAGATCCCGCAAGGCCTCTATTTTTTCTGATATCTCTTGCGGCATTATTGTTTGCCTTCCTCTTGATTATTAAATTTTTTTTTAATAAATGCCCTGATTATGTTCATCCCGAAAGCAAAGGCTAAAATAGCATAAAACCCTGTTACAGCCAGCCTGTCGCTAACGGCAATTGTTGCCGATTCGGCAAAGGAAAGCTTATGCTGCATCAAGAGAAAAATTAATCCACCCTCTTTAAAACCTAAACCTGCCGGAGTAGGAGAAAAATAACCTATGGTAAAAGCAATCGACACAATCTTGAATATATTTAATATGCTGCTTTGAAATCCAAAGGCTTTAAAAAGAAGAAGATAATAAACAGTGCTGATAAAAACGTTTATCAGCACTAAAGGCAGGATCATATAAATATTATACTTTATCTGCCTGATATAACCTAAGGCATCTTTAAGAAAAGGCATTAATTTTACTCT
>JAHJCI010000149.1 GCA_018813085.1 Candidatus Omnitrophota bacterium
GGCCAAGCAGCAGGCATTTCAGAAGGCAAAACACTATAAAGATATTCCTCTAAATTAATTAAATTTATTAACCAAAACCCATCATCCTCAGGCATAATTTCAATCATCCCCCTGTATTGATTATCGCTGCGGCCGGCCCAGAAATTACCGCTTCCTGCGGGGATATCAAAGATTGCGATAAGCTGATTTTCGGAAGCATTCTTGATATAAAAAGGCTTAATCAAATTCTCCAGCAAGGTTTTTCCTTGCGAATCTCTTAATTGGATACTTACCTTGTTTTTGTGAAATATTAAAGAATAAATCAATTCTGCCTTGCCCTTAAAAAGTAGAGCGTTATTTTCTTTATTGATAAGGCTGAAATCTCCTGCGCATTTAAATTCGACTAACTTTTCAATCTTTCCTATGCCTACCCTAAGCGGTAAAGCGCCTGCTGCATAAAGAGAAGAAGTAATTCTGGGCAATTTCTTTCTGCGGAGCCGGGAAATAGACTCCTTCCTCTCTTTTAAAAAATCTTCTCCCAGTTCTGCTTTCACGGCTTTTAATTTCCCTTCTAAGCTTTTATCATCCGGGTTAATTGCTATACATTTAGCATATTGTTTATAAGCTTCCTCGAATTTACCGGATTCCCTGAAGCAGTCGGCGAGCTTAATACGCGAGTCGGTAATGCTGGGGTCAAGCTCAATTACTTTTTGATAAAATTCAGCCGATCTCTGATATGCCTTCATTTGATAATAAATACCTGCTAACTTTAAATGGGCTAATACATGTTTTGCCTGTAGCTTTGTTATCTTTAAGTAGTATTCTTCAGCCCGGGCTAAATCGGCAATATCCTCATAAGTCGAAGCCAAATAAAACAAAAGCTCAATATCATCAGGATTCCGGGATAACCACTGCTCTAGGAGGAGAATTGCCTGTTTGTGCTTAGCGCAAAGGTAGTAGAGCCTGCCCAACAGCTTAGCTTGCCGCAGGCCCTTTAGAGCTTCGGGAATGTTTTCAAGTACCTGAATCGCTTTCCCGTATTCCGAGAGGTCCTTATATAGATAAGCTAAATTTAAATAAAGCTCTGTATCCCGGCCATTATCTTCGATCGCCTTCTTATATGCGGCGATTGCATCCTGGAACCTGGCCTGATTATAGAAAATCTTCGCCTGCTCTAGTGATTCTGAAGCGGCATCAGAGCTTGAATTTATGCTCAGCGCTACAACAAAGACCAATATGAAAAATTTTTTCATCAGGGATCTTTTTAAAATCAGTGTTACTCTCGGATTTTATTTCTCGATATGCAACGTCTGAGTCGGATAGGCAAATTCAATGCCGCGTTTTTCAAATTCATTTTTAATTGCAAAATTAATTTCTTGCTGTATATCCATATATTTGTTGTAATCGCGGCTTAATACATAATAGACAACCTCAAAAATGAGGTTAAAATCTCCAAAAGAAAAGAAGTGCGCACGGTCAAAAACCGTATCTTCGATATTCTCGATAATGCCCTTGATTAATACCGGAATTTCCTGTACCTCTTTAAGCGCAGTCTGATAAGTAACTCCCAGATTAAAGACCACGCGGCGCTTATCCATTCTTTTATAATTACGCACGCGCGAATTGGTAAGATCTGTATTAGAAAAAACTATCTGTTCTCCTCCTAAGCTGCGAATCCTGGTTGTCTTAATTCCTATATGCTCAATTGTCCCTAAAAAATCGCCTACAATGATGAAATCCCCGATTTCAAAAGGTCGGTCAAAGAATATGGAAAAATAACTAAAGAGGTCTCCGAGAACTGCCTGTGCGGCTAAGGCTACAGCAACGCCGCCGATCCCCAGGCCGGCAATTACGGTTGAAATTTTAAACCCTAGATTATCTAATAGAAAAACAATCCCCAGTCCCCAGACAATTACTTTAATTATGGCAAGTATGCCTTTGATACTGCGTTGCCTTGATTCGTCACCTTCCTGGCCCATAGCATAAACCTGTAATATATAACTTAACAGGGCGACGAAAAAACGTATAGAAAAGATTGTTATCAATACCAAGCCTGATATATTAACCGTCCTGCTTAAAGCGGCAGAGAGAGTTAAATTGCGAATGCTTATATATAGGGCGCCAAAATAAAGCAAAGGAATTACATTCTTGCTGATAATCCTTACCAGAAAATCATCCAGGGTTGTGTCGGTCTTCTTAACTAATCGTTTCATACGCCTGAGAATAATTATTCTAAACAGGCTAATGATAATAACTCCTCCCAAGAAAATGGCAAGGCAGTTAAAATAGTCTAAAACCCGGTTATTAAAATAAACAGCCTGAAGGATCTGTCCAGACATA
>JAHJCI010000013.1 GCA_018813085.1 Candidatus Omnitrophota bacterium
CCCGCGGACATAGGGAATCTCAATGAGAAGCTGTTCCAGAAGCGCTTGATAATAAAAGGAGTTTTACTATCGAATAAAGCCTGGCTTATTTGACCGGCGAACTTTTCCTGAGTTTCTTTATCATTAAGGTATTTATTTACGAATTCGCTGCGGAATTTATAGCGGTTCATATATGAACAGAAGAAATTATAGGTTACGGAAACCAGATACGGTGCTATCACCCCAAATAATACCCCCAGCAAAATAACCCAATTAGTCGAATGCGGAATAGTAAATGCAATCAGGGCGCCTGCAGCCATAAGGATAAGCCCCTTTAAAGTAAAAATATTTCTAATGGCAGTGATTAAACTTGGCTGAATTTTGGCTTTTTCTTCTAAATAAGCTTCGTCGGCCAAATGGATTAAAGCTGATATTTCCTGAGCAGTTATTTTAGTTATGCCCTGGCTTGTACCGAAGTAAAATTTGGCTGAATTATGCGTAAAAATTCTCCTTAAATTCTCTATAGAATAAAACAACCCGAGCAAAACTCCAATGCCTCCTATAAATACCGCAATTATTAAACTAAAGCCGCCTAACTCAGAAATAAAAGGCAGAGTTAAAATATAAGAACTGCCTAAGAGCAAAGAAAGCGGTAAGGCTACGCGGACAGCCTGGTTTAATATTCTTTTTAAATTATTCAGCCTGGATTTTCCTTGCTGATTCTCCTTGAGATTAACGCTCTCTGCATTATCTTCGCTTATAATACCTTTCACCTTTTCTGCCGCTTCTGATAACTGTTCCTCATTCGGGCTAGCCCCTAATTCATTTAATACAGGTTGAATTTCTACCTTATTCTCTCTCGCTTGTTGCGTAAGTTCATATGTCGCCTTCTTTCCTTTTCCATACTTCCTCGCCAATTGCAGGTTACTAACCAGGGCTCTGAAATCCGGCTCTATTGTCCTTTCTGCCCTCTCTGTCAATTGCACTATTTGAGCTTTTCTTAGAGGTTCTTCTTGTCCCGAGAGAATTCTAAATACGTTGCCAATGGAGCCCTTGGGAGGCAATTTATTCTTACCTATATTCTCCCGTACCCTTGAATCAATGCTATGGTTATTGACTATTTTGCTGATATGATTCCTCACCCTGGTTAGCCTCTCGGGCTTGATTATCATTACCGCTGCAATTAAACTAAGGCCTGCAGCATAAGCAAAAGCAATAACCGGATTAAAGCTCCATAACACGCCGATGAGTATGCCTCCGACTAAACTAGCCATGGCTTTTGATGACTGGAATACTCCTGCAACGGTTCCCTGCATTTCCTCCTCGGCAAACTTGGCAGTATAGGCGCGCTGATTTCCTTCTGTTAAAGACGAAGACATCCCGTATATAATAAACAAAGTGCCAAACCAGACTAAATTATCCGCCCAGATAAATCCCAGGCAGCTTACTGCGTAAAGAAGATAACCCAGGAATAATGCCTTATTGCCGCCTATTTTATCAAACAATATGCCTGCGGGTATTGCCAGGGCGCTGGAAACTATACTCGATAAGGCGTAGAATAATAAGGGAAATGCTACGGCTAACCCCGGCCCTAATATATTAACCAAAGCAATATTTGCCGAAAGTATAAAGAACATGAACATCGAGAAAGAGCTCGCTAAACTAAAGAAATTTACGCCGGTAAGATAATTCTGAAATTCCGGATCGAGTTTCTTGAATATGGGGATAACATCCTTAATATGGAATTTCTGCGAATGCCTCTTGCGGTGAGGATGGTCTTTAACCAGAAACAGCGGTATAGCAGCCAATAAACTTATTCCTCCTGCTATAAACAGTATTACATGGTAATCCAGTTGTAAAGTCCAGAATAAAAGAACCGCAAGCACTGAGCCTACTGCCGCTCCTACGCTGCCCAACATCCTTATGGTTCCAAAAGCACGGCCCCTTTCTTTTTTCCTTGCGCCATTGGCAACCATGGCATCGCGTGCCGGCGACCTCCAGCCTAACCCCAAACCATCGACTATTCGAACAGGTAAAACCATAAGCCAGCTAGAACATAAAGCAAGCAGTACCTTCATCGCTCCTGAAACTATATATCCTGAAGAAACCAGGGAAATCTTTCTGGAGGACTTATCCGAACGTATGCCGGAGAATAACCTCACTATTCCTCCCAACCCCTGGTTGAGTCCGCTAATCAAACCCAGGGCAATTCCTCCTCCGCCCAGGGAAGCAACAAATAAAGGCAGGACAGCAAGCATCATCCTACCGGCGATATTCTCGATGAGATTAGTGCTGCCAAGCAATAAAAGGTTACGCTTAGAATTTTCTTTACTGTCTATCTCTTTTGCCTTCTCATCTGCCTGTTCATTTTCTGCTTCTGAAGACTTACTCCATATCTGAAGAGTATCGTCTCTATTAAATTTTCCTGCACTGTTTCGCCTATTAATGGCGCTTATCCCTTTTTTAGCCAACTCGTATAAAGCAGGCAGGAAAGGCAAGAAGCTGCTGTAGATCGTATAATCTTTCTTAAATTCGCCTCCTCTATATGCGCTAAACATATCCAGAGGCCTGATTGCATCAGGGAATTGACAATAATATGTCCTCTTCTGCTGCAGGTGCTCGAATGCCTTGCTTGCAATAATTTCATTTTTGGTAAATTCTGCCCTCTCTTCAAACCAGCCCATTCGTTTCCATTCCTGGGCTGAAGGCTCGTTTTCATAACATTCGTCATTAAAGGCAACGAATAACATCCCTCCCGGCTTTAAGAGCTTGGCAACCGAAGAGAATAAAATCCTGGGTTTTGTCAGATACGCCATTCCGCAGGTCATAATCACGGCATCAAAATAATCTTCTTTAAAAGGTAAGTGCGGATTTTCATTTAAATCCTGCACCAGAAAACTCGTAAGCCTTGGGTTATTTTGCAGTTCTTCTTTATTCAGGCCCACTCCCAGGACCTCTAAAGCTTCTACTTCATCGGGAACATATGTATTGTATCCGCTCATTAAGTCTATAACCTTAGCGCCCTTGGGTAATCTCCAGCTTAATACTCCTTCCAGGATTTCTTCTGCCTTTGGCCTAAGATATGGCTCTTTTCTTGCCTTTTGGACGAAACTTGAAACATGTTCTTCGCTCTCCCCAAATAACCCTCGCCTTGGGTTAAAAGGCATAAACGAATCCCTGTAAGATATGTCTTCTGCCAGGCCTGCCCTTTCAACACTTTTATGCGCCTCGAGCAGGTAATCAATTTGACCTGTGCGACGAGCTACCCTCTCGCGGGCGCCATTAGTATAAATGCCCCTTTGGATACCCTGATACGGAAC